>JAECRX010000163.1 GCA_016292335.1 Candidatus Sifarchaeum subterraneum
ATTTATTCAATTTTTTGATGATTATTATTAATGTAAAATTCAAATTTTTTCTTCGAAAATTCCTTTTTTTCACATTACTTTTATGAAAAACTTTCGCTTTCTATAGGTTTAAATATCCATACCCTATCTTTATTATGAATCTAACAAAATATTTTTATGTTTGAAACCGGTTAAGAGGAGACATATGAATCTATATATCGATGATAATGAACTTAGAATAGAATTTAAACAAAAATTGAAATGGTTCGAAGAGGAATTTGATTTAATTTTTAAAACTAAAATGCGGAACTATACTAAAGAAGAAAAAAAGTTAGCATATAGCCTATTGAATAAATTATCTGATACTATAAATGAATATCGAGACGCAACACTTATTTCTCCTTTAGTTTCTACTTTAAATGCTATAGAAAAAAAATATCCTGAATTTTTCTGAAATCTATTTGATATTACGCTTTTTTCTAAAGCTTAAATTCAATAATAGTCATTCAATAAATTAATTAATTTTTAGATGTTAATTATGAAAATCCCTAAAAATTTAATGCGATCTTAGAGCAATTTTTAAGTGAATTGGCATATATGTTCAAATACTTGAAAACACATATATTAATCATAAATAATTGATAATCGAAAATAATCTGACAAGTGATTTAAGATTCTCATAAAAAATATTTTGCTGTTGGAGCCGTACAATACACCTCTTAATATTTTAACTAAAGAACAAACTAGCCCTTTAACTGATAAAAAAAAAGCCTTAATTGCCCATATGGCTCGATTAGCCTATATGAAGTATAAACTTCGGCTCACTAGTGTCCATTCAATTCCCTTAGGTCTAGCACAATTATCGTCGATAGTGAAAGAGCAGGGAATAAATACCTACCACATCCCTTTTATATTAGATTCATTAAAACGGTTCATTCCCGATAAAGAAATTGAAAATAAAATTCGGTCTTATGATTACGATACCGTATGGTTATCAGTTGGTTCTCCAGAAGCCGCATATGAAACATTTCGGTATGCAAAAATTATAAAGAAAATAAATGACAATACTCCAATCATGATTGGCGGCGTATTACCTTCTATGTATCCGGAATTTTTTCTAACTCATCCTGAAATTGACTTTCTAATTCGTGGACCAGCAGAACTGGCCGTGAAACAATATGTTCGCAACAGTAAGGAGCACAATTATAAATCAATTCAAGGATTCTGTTATCAATCAAAGACAGGAACTTCCAATATCTCCCAAGAATATGCAGTAGAGCCTAATTTAAATGAACTCCCGCCTTTTGATTTAGAGGGTATGAATATTGTCGAATATATGAAAGACAATCATTTTTGCAATCTTCAAACCTCAAGAGGATGTCCTTATAATTGTCCTTTTTGTTGTCATGCAAATTTTTGGGGATTAAAAGTTAAATATCGTCCCATAAATAATTTAAGAAAAGAGCTGAACATATTACAGGAATATGGTTCTAAAGCTGGATATATCATAGATTCCACATTTACCTTAGATAAGACTCATGTAAGGAAATTTGTAGAACTTTACGAACAAGAACAAATCACCATTAAACTTGCGTTCGAGACACGAGCTGATGTATATAGTGAAGAAATGGCCAAGCTTACGAAGGTGATAACACCATTTTACGTTTGGTTCGGCGGAGAATCCGGTTCACCAGATGTCTTAAAGCGCTTAAGAGGAAAAGATCATGACCATGGCACATCTTATATTAGACACATGTTTAAGACCGTACAACATGCGAAAAATTGTGATTTATTATGCGGAAGTTCGTGGGTAATAGGCTTACCTGGAGAAAATAAACAGACACTTCAACAGACAAAGAAAGTGATTATTGACCTTTCAAAAGCAGGCATGGATGCGGCAGATATAAGAATTTTGCAAGTTTTCCCAGGGACTCCCTTTTTTGAAGAACCAGAGAAGTGGGGTCTTAAATTAATTCGAAAAGAGATCCCAAATCAAAATACTCCATGGGATACCTATGCCGGGCATGCCACAGAAGAACTATCCCCAGAAGAGATAGTGGCAGGCGCCGAGGAGATTAAAGAAGAACTATATAGATATTACTTGACAAAAATGCAAATAAAAAAGTAATATATGATAAAATCCCGTTATTCATAAACCTTAAAGAATTCAGGGTACCTTTTTTCTATTTTATTGAGTAGCTCAACTAAGGGAAAAATAAATTTTTCATTACCATACTCATTAATTGTCTCAGACAGCTTATCTAAAAGCATATCTGCCAGTTCTCGTTCTTCTTGAATAAAATTATGAGTCTTGTGTTGAAACATAAACTCAAATTCTTTTTCAAACCACGCTAATTTTTTATTAAATTCAATGAGGTCGTGGTCTTCGTTGGGTATCACTTTTATACTAAATATGTGTTTTTTACTATGGAATATAAATTTTAAATTTTAAATAACTATTATGAAAATTCCTTAAAATTAAATATAAGTTTCGGTATTAGGAAATAGAGGTTATAAGAATAGAATAAAAAATTATGAAATGAGGATCTTTGCGAACGCTCAATTCGAATGAGATCGAAGATTTAACAGATCGTTTAAAGCGGTGGAAGAGATTTTTCACGACTACCTCGTGCTCGGAAAAAGATAAAGTTAAAATTATTTTAAGGGAAAAAACTTCATTGCCTCATAGAAAATACCCACGACGCATTATCATATCAATATTACCAAATTATAGCCAATATTCAATAATCTCATATGAAATCTATAATAATGGGCAGAATAAAGAAGAATATAAGCAAATTTATAATATAGAGGTCAAGGGAGATATCACAGGTAAAACAATAGCTAAAGAATTAGAACAAATTATTTTCGGAGAAGATGAGAGCATTTTTCATCCGCAAGACACGTTTCGATTAAAGTTCTCCTAAAATAAGGACCAATTTCTCAGCTTCATCTACTAATTGTAGGCTTTCGTCTATTTGGCCTTCATAATAGTTAAATACTATATGATCTTCAAATTTCTCGATATTATAATTATATTTCCAGCTAGGAATATAGCCTCTAGGCATAAGTCCAGCGTCCTTAAATATCTTTTGATGTTCTGGTAGATATGCTGAGACAAAACACTCACAATAACGAGCATTATAAGCCCTCATGGTCCTAATGAATTCTTGAACAAATACGAATAATTCTTCAGCATTATGAACGTGATATTTTGTCTTTTCAAAATTTTGGACTTGAGGTGTATATAAAAAGGCGAAATATGAATCAGAATCTTTAAAGGAAAAGGTGATCACCTCATAGCCAAATTTATCCTTTTGTGTCTTTATAATGAGTCTTTTTGTTAATTCTACTAATTTCACGTAGTCCAGAGTTTCAAGGGTGTCTTCAAACTTGACGTCTCCTAAATGATACCGAGAGATCGCATAAAAAAAACACCGAGCTACAGAAGGTATGATTCTAGGCTTATCGTTTCTACGTAATTCTTTTAATGCTTTTTGATCATAAATGATGTGCATCACATCAGACTCAATCTTGCCTTCAAACACATCTTTATTAGGAAAGAAAGCAATGGGCATAATCCCACATGCCACTGCCATATGCTGGGCCTTGGCATGTGCGGTTCTGTTTTCGGCATACCATACATAAATCTTATCTTTATAGGCTCTCCAGATTTTCACCATGCATCCTATTGTAGTCTTTACTACATCTATTCGTCCGAAATATTTTTTTTTAAGAATAAATCCTCTCATATACCCTTTTTTTGCTTCAAAATCTAATTGATAAGTAAAGCAACCGGCCGTTGTATCTTCATGATCCTTAAAAATAAACCATCTGAAACATTCGTTCTCTAACATTCTCCTTACGGCAATTTCATCTTCCATTTCTTTATAAGGATATGTTCCATCATAAGCATCTTTATAAATTTCGGTTATTTCTTTAGCGTGCTCAGGATTTGCGTCTATAATCTTCGGGAAAATTTTCTTATCATGTGCTACTGCCTTAAATTTTGCATTTAACTCGATTCCATTTTTTATCTCTGGATTAATAAAATTCTGGAATTGATCCAAAAACATGTTTATAGAATCAATCTTAATTGCTGACAATGAACTATCAGATACCGATTGCTTTAATTCGATTTAAATCACCTTACATAAGAAAGGATAGTTCTACTAAATAAGACATAGGGTTTTATTCATATTTAAAGATTCCTTTTTTTCGTCGGACAAAAGGGAATTTCTCCGTATATAGAAAATCCTTTTTTGCACTAGATCTGAGCTTCCTAAATACAAAAATTTTAAATTTGTTTTAATTGAATGTATTGTAAGGAAAAAAGAAATTATATTATAAATGAATTTTTTTTACGAAATTGACTACTCAAAACAAAGTACTTTTAGCGCAATGTTATGCATTAGGCAAGGAAGGATCTGATCAGGTAATAAGAAGACCTTCTGAATACAGAGAGTATCTTATTGAAACGTATCCAGAAATGAAAAAATGGGCCAAAAAAGAGGTCTTTGAGCAGATCGAGGAATGGTCCGAAGAGGTTGATATACGCCTTTATGCTGATGAGGTAAATCTGGTGGGACGCCTATTGGCCGACAACATACAAACTCCCTCAACCGTCATAGATCCCCCTGTAAATCCTGATATGCTTATTTTTGAATTAGAAAAAGATTCTTATTCTCATGTAGGGTTTTCTCTGACCTCCAATGACTTTCCAAATTTTATCAAATGCACCGAAGCAGTAAAGAATTTTGATCCTTCAATTAAGATAATTGCAGGCGGTTACGGTGCGATGTTTGAGCATACCAAGAGACACGCCGATTATGTATGTGTTGGCAGAGGAGTCCCCTTTCTCCGCAATTTGCTCAATGAAAATGTTACTCGACCATTTAACTTATCTATCATCCCAGATCATATCCATATGAAATATAAGAATACCGAAACCGTTTTGGAAGTATGCAGAATCGTCACTAAGTTGGGATGTCCTTTACACTGCGATTTTTGCCCTACCCCTCCCATGTTCCAAGGAAAATATACAGGTGAATTGTTTTCACCGCAGCAAGTCCATGATGCATTGGTTCAATATCGGGATAGACTTGGCATAGATAAATTACAAGTATATTTTGTGGATCCTACAACTATATTTTCGTTTGACTGGTGGTATGAATTTTTTTCCCTCTTTAAAGAAGACTATGGAGATTTTGGTTTTATCGTCTATGCTCTTGCCTACCTGTTACCAAGACTAGACCTTGATAAATTAACGAAATCTGCGGCACGAATTTATGCGGTTAATTTTGGTATTGAAAGCCTCGGAACGAGTTATATAAAGACTAAAAATACCGATTTGAAATCCATGATAAAAAGGCTTAAGGATTATGGGATAATTACCAACACTAATTATATTATTGGATATGATTTTGATACCCATGAAAGCGTGTGGAAAGACATTAACAAGTTAATTGCTCTCGAAGCTGATATTAATTCCGTGTTTAATTTACATGCCCATCCTAAAACAAGTATTTGGGAAAGACTAGCAACTCAAAATCGCTTACTTGATCTCCCCCCTGAATTTTATTATATTCCAGGATTCCAAGCATTCACGCATCCACATTTTAAACCGGGTTTTGAAAACATATTACCCTTACTCTGTGATATCAATAATCATATTCAAAGAGAGACCGGAAATCCAGCCATCAATCTTTCAAAGACGTTGGAGAACGCTTTGAATTATACAGACCATCCGAAAATTATTAAAAGAGAGATTAAATCGTTTAGATCCATAGGAAAAATGATATATCCCAAATGGAAGCAATATTTCGAACCGTCTGAGCGACAAGATTTAAACTACTTAAAAAAATTACAATAAACAAAATTTGGCAAATATTTTTATTCATGCTCTTTGTTATCCTAATCAAGCTGAAAAATATTAATTTTAAATAATCCCCTAATCATAATGCCACAAGAAGAGCTAAACTTATCAAATAAGAGTACATGGGTTTTTATAAAACAACCAAAAAAGATTTTATCCTATCTGCATCTCGGAATTAGTATCCCTATTTGGCCCGAATTTCATAAATATATACTCCACGATCTTAACTTCTTCAAGGCTCAATCACTTTTGCTAATAGAAAACGGAACTCCCTCTGGTCACATGTTAATCTATGATGGAGGTGATAATGTTCTTTATTTTGGCTATTTTGGAACTAAATCCCATGACAGGGAGGTTATTCAAGCTCTCGTGAGCAGACTTATTGTTTACGCAAAAAAAAATAATTTTAAAACTATACGAGGCCCTATCAATATTCCAACGGTGATCTACGGATGGGGCTTTATGAAAGAAGGGAGCTCTCAAGATATATTCGCGGGAAAACCCGTAAATCCTCCAATTTATCAACAGATATTTTTAGCAAATGATTTTGCGATAAAGATCAAAGAAACCTCTTGGGAAGGTCCCCTTCCGCAATTTGATCCCTCTACACTTACTCAATTTGATTTTAGTGATTATGAAGTATTCTGGCCGAAAGATTGGAACGAATTGATGGACCTTAAAGAAATCTTTCAAGAGCATCATGCAAAATATCTCCCTCCCAGCTCGATAATCACTCCTAAAATTAACGATTTGTTTGATAATTACGCGGAATATGTGTACAAGTTCGGAGGTAATACCATGTTCTTTTTTGTAAGACATAAGCCTACTGGAAAGATTATCGCGAGTGGGTCAAATTTACCAAATCCATTTCAAAAAGATGAGAGTGGAAATGATATTTCATTTGTTGCATATACAGTTGCCGTTGAGCCCGCATACAGGAAAAAAGGAATATCATTACTCATGACGGGCACGAATTTTCTTAGAATGGGAAAAAAGAATATGCGGTATATCTCGGGACCCGCGAATAGTTCACATGAAGTGAGCACCCATATTGCCAGAAAAATAGAGCTCTTAGACAAAAGAACCCATCTCATTATGGAGCTGCGGCTATAACGTTCTTTTTAAAAAAATTCTTCGATAAAATTAAATATTCTTATTTTTCACTCTTTGCATTTTTTTTAAATGTACTTAATATGATGATAATAGTAAGTCTTATATTTCACAAAGTAAAAATACTATTTAGTGTAAAAAACATGAGTAAGAAAAATAACACACTTTCTTCAAAGATCTTAACCGACTCAAATGAAATATTGAAGTATTTACAAATTGGAATAAGTTTGCCAATTTGGCCAGAATTTAACAAATATATCTTGCACGATCTTAATTATTTCAATGCTAAATCGATCATTCTTGAGCACTGCGGTAACCCTGCGGCCAATGTATTGGTTTACTCTGATGATGCCGAGACTTTATATTTTGGCTATTTTGGGACTATAAATCATAACAGACAGTACATATCTTATTTACTTGATGAATTACTTAAATATGCAAAAAAGAATAATTACAATTCTGTTCGCGGACCGATAAATATTCCGACAGTGATTTATGGTTGGGGATTTATGGCACGAGGAAGTGAGGAAGATCTATATGCTGGCAAGCCTGTCAATCCCCCCATATATCAGGAGCTTTTTTTGAAACGAGGGTTTCAAATAAGACTTGAAGAGTTTTCATGGGAAGGCCATTACTTAAAGTTCGATCCTTATAAAATTCAGAGACTTGATTTTAGTAAATATGAGTATTTCACTCCAAAAGACTGGAACGAATTAATGGAGTTAAAAGCAGATTTCTTAAAGATCAATGCCCGAAACATGCCCGATTCTGGAAAAGTCACCCCCAGTATTGCTGCCCTTTTTGATAATTACGCAGATTTTGTATTTAGGTATGGAGGTCCTTTTATGCTATTTTTTGTCAGACACATCCCGACCGGTAAAATCGTAGCGTGTGGTTCTCTTTTACCAAACCCTTTTAGAAAAGACGCGAAGGGGCGATATGATTCTTTTGTTGCTTACACATGGGCGGTTGATAAGATACATAGGAAAAATAATCTCATAATATTAATGTGGGGGTCAACATCACTGCAAACATGGAAAAGGAAATTGCGATATTTATTAGTAGTAACTGGAAATGAAGAAGCTTCACTTTTTTCGAAGTTTGCAAAATTAGTAAACCTTCAAGTAAGAAGAAGACATTTAGTACTCGATTTAAGCTTATAAGTTATTACTTTTAAAAATGAATAATAATTAGTATTTTTACAATTTTTGAGCAATTCCATAATAGATCAATACCCCAGAAGGCACTGTTATAAATAACACGATGCCAGTCCATATCATACGAAAAACTGCATTATTCCATGTGTTATAAAGCATACCCCCCAGCATGGCAATTATCATCCCAATAAATCCCACATAGAAGTATTTTATCCTTCTTTTTAATGATTTTTCGCCGAATGTCTTGTAAATCTTAATAAATAGAACAGCAAATGGAATTATGGCGAAAATGAATAGATATAAATACACAATTATAAGAAAAGTCCACGTCCATACTGGTTTCCAATTTGTCTGCTTATTTATGGCAAAACCATTCGGGATCAAAATAATTGTCAAAGTGATACTTACGTAAAAGACAAACATTACCACTATATTTGATCGTGATACCTTTGTATCCAATTTATAGAGAAATAAATTAAATAACACCAAAAAGAAAAATGCAAACAAAATACAAAACATGGTTATCAAATACAAAATATGCACAGTCGGATTTGCTTCAATAGGAATGTAAATTGCGTTTACGACTAATCCAATAAATATTGTAAAATAAAAAGCACTAAGCGTGTATGTTAATGTGTTTCTATTTCTTTTCAGAATTTTCACAGCAATCATGAAAAATATAAGACATACAGTTAATTGCACAACATATATTAGAATAAATCTTTGCAGATCAAGTGCTTGAAGAATCACTAAGTTCAATCTCTAATTATCATTTATTTTATTATATTGAATAATAATTGTCTTTTACCTATTTAAATGATCGTAAAGACAAATAAATGAACTATGAATAGTTACAAATAATTTTTTTTTAATTACCCGATGAGTAGTATTGATATAACCTTTACCATGAAATGATACATAAGTCCTGATTACTACATTAAAATGGAATTTGTTCTTCTACAGAGAATTTTTTTATAGCCTTTTAAAGATTATTGAGGTTTGATTAAAATTCAATTTTTAACTACTCTGAAATAATTGGAAGAGAAAAATAAAATTTGCTACCTTTATTTCTTCCTTTAGATTCAACCCAAATTTTTCCCCCCTGTAATTCTACAATCTTTTTTGAAATATATAATCCAAGTC
>JAECRX010000164.1 GCA_016292335.1 Candidatus Sifarchaeum subterraneum
CCGTAAGCCAAATGGTGTGGCGAAGCATCGCCCTCGGTGACGAGGCGAGAACACAGAGGAAAGCTGGAAGCCCTTCACTTCAGGGAGGGGAGGAAGTCACATGGTAATAAACTCTTACCTCTTTTTCAACATACCTACATAGGATAGCACACTTACACACTTTTACTATTCTTTTTTCGCCGTTTCTCGAACAATGATTCAAAGGAATACAGCAATTGTCAGATAACCGCACGCAGGTAGGCATCCACATATTTATCACCTCTTTTTTATTTACAAAATGTTGATTCGATGACCAAAAAACAGTTTAACCGAATTCAAGAGTAATCAGAGGAGCATTTTCGGATTTTTTCCTCTGAATTGCGTGGAATTCACGGTGGAATGAATTTCTCGGGTTAAGACCTCATTTACTTTCCTATATGTTTCGATTTTCTTTTGAAAGGTCTGGATTTTCTGCAATATTTTTCAGTTCAAATGATAAAGGACTTTTTTTCGTATTCCTTGAGCATTCTTCTTCTAATTTTCATATTGCTTTTCATAATTGTGGAATTGCTTTTTATATGATGAAGGCACAGCATACCAAAAGGAAAGATACTATACTATCTCCTTTGCTCCTGGATAATCCTTGATTATATTCTTTAAAAACTGAGTTTTACAAAGAATTTCCGAATAGTTTTGCTACAAGTTATAAAAAGCAAAAAGAACATTCTCATAATTAGAGAGAGATGCTAGAAAAAAGTAATCCCTTTAGGCTAAAATAGGAGAGTTAGTAAAATGAAAACCAAAATGCTGGGCAAATGGTTCGAAGACGCTATGGCTAAAGATGGAGAATTAATCGAGATAAAATGGGAAAAAAACGCAGAAAACTTCAGTTTTGTTAGTGCGTATGGTAGTGCGTCTAGGGAGGATGGATTTCTAATTTTGAGAGACAATGCGATTATTTGGGTTCCAGAAACTTTAGCCAAAAAGGCTGGTGACGTATTTAATAAGATGCAGTCATTTTTTACATTGGGTCAGATGAAAAAATATGGGATTAAAATAGGAACAATGGTTGCCGAGAAAGCCGTATTTGCAGTTGCGGGAAGTGCGACAGGTGCTATTATGTATATTGCAAGAAAAGTTATTGAGAGAAAAAAAACAAATCGAAGGAATCTTTTACCTCCACCGCGGGAACAAATAGTTATCTATCCCCTCCCACTTATGAGTAGCGCAAAGGTCGAGGCACTTATATTACCTGAAAAAGATGAAACTTACTTCACTTTATTGTTTGATAGTATTTATAAAAATCAGGCTGAGTACGGACTTCGAGAATTTGGGGACTGGATTTATGACTACGAAGCAACCATTGACAAAAATTTTTTCCTGATCCCTGAAACCCCAAATTCGTTGATTTTCTTCGAAAAATTGTTTGGACGCATTCATAAATTCAGTATGTATCCCTCTTCGTCTCACTTTATTGTCGCATTGCGAAATATCGGGGGGTTACCTTTAGGACCTGTGATCTTTTTTGATGGTAATGGGTATTTTTTTGAACTGCGACATCAAGTTGAAGGCCCCTTCAAAACGATTTCAGAAACGTTGGAAGCGCTCGCGCACATACTTCCAAAAATACTGGCTGAACTGGAAAAAGTCTTTGAAGATAAAAATATAGCAAAACGAATTGAAAAAGCTGAAAAAACAACAGAAAAAGGAGATTATATTGATGCTGTAGAAAAATGGTTAGAGCTTGCAGGTTTATTCAAAGCTCTAGATTTCCCTGGACTCTCTCTACACTTTATAAGAGTAGCTATCGATTGTTATCTAAACGAAATTGATGAGCTCAAAGAGAAGAAAGAAGAAACAAAATCAAGTTTTTGTACCGCGTTATATTATGAACAAATTGCACATCTTTATAATCAGTGGCTAAATAGATCCGGTCGTGCAATTGATTCTTATTACGAGAGCATTAATTGCTATGAACATATAATAAAGAATGGAACAAAAAGCGATCAAATTGCTAAAGCCCTATATAGGATGAATCTTGACTTTATGCGAATAATTGGCCTTTCAACTGATGAAGACAGAGATAAAATTATCATTGAAGCTAAAAACAAACATGAAAAGATGCTTTTCTTAATGAAAGAAAAAGAAGTTAAAAAACTGAAGAAAGAAGAATTCTACAAATATGCTGAGATAGTTCTGAGCGCTCTGGATAAACCTGCTCCCTCTGCTCTCTCCCTCATTGACCAAGAAAAATTAGAAAAAGAAGGGTGGGAAGAAGATATTTTAGAACTATCCTCTTTCGTAAAGAGTTATGTGTAACTGATTCAGAAAAAAAGGATGTTTCTTTTTAAGTTTCTGCTTTCCCACCTTGTGTTGCAATCCTGCACCTATCCTCGGTCGACTATAATATCCTGATCTATTTCATACAAGAGGCTTAGGCCTTTTCTTTCCAGCCAATGTTTTGAGATGATTTCTGCACCGGGAAAATTCCAACCCTATTCTCTACGATCACGTTCTTTCCCCTTATCTTTTGCCTTTCTCCTCTTCTTTTCTTACTTCAGTCCTCCCCCTCTATATTTTTTCCTTTGCACTCCTTTTTCTCTCCACTTCTTCTTCCAGACATCACGGTTCCCCTACTACCACTTTTATTTAATGGAAAAGTTCGAAAAAAGGGAAATAAATAAATAATATTTGAATTTCAGTTTCTAGTACTTGTAAATAAATCAATCATAATGTGGTCTACAATATTAAAAATGGGTGGAAAATAGGATATATGACGTAATATTGGTCTTTTCCATTGTGAGGTGAGATCTTGAGCGAAGAAAAACCGCCAGAGATAGACAGAACAATTGAATCATTAATGGAATCCAGCAGTGCATTAATAGGAATCGTCAATGAACTGAATGACCTGAAAAGTGAAAGTGAGAAAAAAGATGCTAGGATACAAGAATTAGAGGCAAAACTTGCAGAATTTAGTAACGAACAATCAGGCATCCTTGAGGAAAAAGAAAGGTTAGAAAAAGAGCTGAATTCTATTACAGAACAACTAAACAAAATTTCAGGAATGTATGCCGACTTGAGCAGTAAAGAAGATGCAAAAATTGATGTCCGAGAACTTTTATCCATTTATGTTGTTTTACTTGAACAAGTTTTTGCAGGCCAACCCCATGCTAGGGTTTTAGGACTGTTACATGGCGTACCGGAGATGAATAGAACCGATATAACAAAAGCCTCAGGAATGCAACCAGCTGTCGTTCTCAGAAGTATCTTTGATTTAGCTAATGCAAATCTTGTTGACTATGATCAAGAAAAGGAGCATGTGCGTTTGGTTCGAAAACTTTACTGAATTCTTCTTATTTTTGTGTCTAGCGCGAAAGGTATTCAAAATTCGAAAATGAAGTCATTTATGAATCTTTTGTGCAGCATTATATGCTAATTTCCCACTTCTTGCAATTTTTTCACGAGGATCTCTCTTAAAACCATTTCGATTGGCTTTACGATTCGTTGAACACTTTCAGGCCTAAGGTCTCTTTTTAAATATCCTTTTTCATCTTTTAATTCATCCAAATTTTTTTCCTGAAGTATTTTTGTTAAATCATCTCTTGCATTAAGACAACTAGTTTCGACTACTCGTGATAATGAATCTCTTAAGTTTGAGCTCCATCCTGTTTCAACCAATAGTTTTCCTAGATCTGCAACGGAGATTCGCTCTTCCTTAGGTAAATCCATTTTATTTAAGCAAAAAACAAAAGAGATTCCTCCGTTTACGAACTTGTCTTTAAGGAGAATATTAAGCTCAGCTATTGATTCTTTATTGTATTCGTATTGGTTCTTTGAAGCGTCTATTACTATAACGAGGCCGTGTGCACCTTGAAGTATTACTTTTCTTTGTCCGCTGTGTCTCTCTTGTCCAGGGACCGTAAAAATATGATATTTGTATCGAGATTTCCTGGTCTGTGGATTAGTACCCAAACCAAAAATTGCTTGGTCGAAGAATAGAGTTCGCCCAGTCGGATCTTCAACTTTCAGGAATTTATAAACTTGTTTAGGATCCTCTAAAGATTTCAGTACCTTATAGATTGTTAATGCAGTAGTCTTGCCCGCCATCGAGGGGCCCCAAAACACAACTTTGATCACAGGTACATCATCATAATCATGTTTAAAGACCATTTTGTCCCCTCTTCTTATATATTTGTGTGATTTTTTTTGATTAAATCCCTCTTGGTCTCTTTGTATTTGAATTGTTAAAAAAAACATTTGTGGTAAAATCTTTCGCAGATCATTTTCGATATTTACCAAAAGACACCGAGTTTTTGATAAATTTTTTAATTTGTTTATGAGTTATATGTATTAGATATCAGATGGTGGGTAAATTTGCCTGTTAATCTACCTCCTGAAGCACAAGCAGCTAGAGAGAAATACTTAAACGCAGATACGCTTCAAGAGAAAATTATAACGCTTCAAGAGTTTATCAGCCTTGTTCCACGTCATAAAGGTGCAGAAAATCTATTGGCCAATCTAAAAACCCGTCTGTCAAAATTAAAAGCAAAATCAGAAGAAGAACGTTTGCGTAGAAAAGGGACAGGTATTCAATTTCATTTACGCAAAGAAGGTGACGCCCAAGTCGTTTTAGCTGGATTAACTTGTGTTGGAAGATCCAGTTTACTCAACACTTTGACAGGAAGTCGTGTAGAAATAGGTGATTGGGCTTTTACTACTCAGAAACCTGAACCAGGTATGCTATTGTATGAAGGTGTACGTATACATCTTGTTGAAGCCCCTGCAATTTTTGAGCGTTCATCTGCTGAAGGCATCGGTATTCAAGTTCTAAGTTTCATAAGAAATGCGGATTCAATTGCCTTAGTTGTGGATTTATCACAAGATGTTCTCGGACAAATGAAGATCATCGAAGAAGAATTCGAACTTGCTGGCATTAGGATTAATGCGACTCCTCCTCCTGTTGAAGTTGAAAAAACAGGCAGTGGAGGAATACAAATTATTGGCGGGGTTAACTTACTTGATGGCGGAAAAGGAGAAATAATTGATTTGTTGAATAAAAAAGGAATCTACAACGCAGTTGTCAAGATTTGGGGTCCAATTTCACTTGATCAGATAGTCGAATCAATAGATGCCAGCATAGTATACAAATCCGCAATCATTGTTGCTACAAAAGGAGACATGCCTGGTTCTGCACAAAACTACGAAATCTTGAAAAAGAACTATGATGAGAGATTTAAAATCGCTCCTGTCAGCGTTTTGAAAAATATTGGCCTTGAAGAGTTAAAACAAGAAATCTTAACAGATCTTGAGTTAATCCGTGTTTTTACTAAGGATCCAGAAGAGGGAATAGCGAAGAAACCAATCGTTTTAAAAAAAGGTGCTACTGTAGGTGATGTGTCCCGGATTCTTCATAGTAGTTTTTTCAAAAACTTCCGGTTTGCCAAAATATGGGGTCCCTCCGTTAAACATGACGGATCAAAAGTGGGCATTGACCATGTATTGGATGATAACGACATAGTTCAAATTTTTGCTCATTGACATCTCCTCCACCCTAAAGGACGGAGATTCCTACAAGAAATCTCGATCTAAAGAGGTTTTCCACTCGCAAGGTGGAATTGTGGGTTGTGTCAAAGCAATCCCGTCCGCCAAAATATACCCAACGGCCAGTTTACCGATATTGATAGCCCCGTTCAGATCTGTATGATATCCTTTGTTAAATATTTGTAAAGAAACTAATCTCAATATTGGTTACAACGTGAATAAGGTGCGGGATATGGATTGAAAACCGCAAAATTTTAGAATGTTAATAGATAATCAGGCAAGGAGGTAAAAAATATGAATCAATCTCAACCAAAAATTCTCATTCTCTTCTACTCGATGTATGGTCATGTCTTTAGGATGGCCAATGCGGTAGCTGAAGGTGTTCGCGAGGCAGACGGTGAACCCATTCTTAAACAAGTTGCCGAACTTATTTCAGAAGAGTTCTGGGATGAGAATGTAAAAAAGGCAAAAGAATCTATGAAGAACATTCCGGTTGCTGATCCTCGAAAAGATCTCAAAGGAATTGACGGGCTCATTGTTGGCACACCAACCCGCTTCGGCAATATGACATCCCAGATGAGAAACTTTTGGGATCAGACCGGAGGTGATTGGGCGGAGGGTACTCTCATTGGCAAACCAGCGGCTGTATTCACCAGCTCTGCCACTCAACACGGCGGACAGGAAACCACCATCATTTCAACCATGATAACGCTTTTGCACCACGGTTGTATTTTGGTCGGGTTGCCCTACTCTTTCAAGGAGCAGATGACGCTGGAAGAAATAACTGGCGGTTCACCATATGGAGCGTCAACTATTGCCGGCTCGGCGGGTGCGCGAATGCCAACAGCAAATGAGCTAAAATTGGCAAAAGATTTAGGCAAACACTTAACGACAATTGCTAAAAAGTTAGCTTTGTAATTGGATTTAAATTAGTCGATTAAATCCAAATATTTTTTTATGACCCTAAAATAATTGGCGGGCAACCCAAAGATGAGATAGAGCGAGGATTGGTCTTAAAAAGTGCGAAAATTATGTCTTCTTTCGTAGCATAATGTTTGAAATCATAGTAAGCACTGTTTCATCTCTTTGATTTTTTACGGTGATTTGTCGAAAAATTATTCCTCTATCCGGCTTTTTTGTTTCTCTTTTGTCAACAATTTCCATCTCTGCATGAATAGTATCTCCTGGTTTTACTGGCGCAGTGAATCCCAGATTATCTATGCCTAAAAGTCCAATTGTTGCTTCAGTAAATATACCTAATCTAGCTATCAATCCTGAGGCAATTGCCAGCGTTAAAAGACCATGTGTTATTCTTCCTTTGTGTATAGTGTTCTTTGCAAATTCTTCATCTGTATGTATTGGATTAAAATCACCCGAAAGGCCTGAAAAAGTTACTATATCCGCTTCTGTGACAGTCCTTGCAACAGTGATAAATTTATTTCCTACCTTTAAATCTTCATAATATTTCCCCTTCATTCTTACTTCCTCCTGACTTTTTTGAATTTTTTTCGCTTAATTCTCCATTCTTATTTGTAGATTTGATTGATCAAACAATTTAATTCTCGTATACCGTTTTCCATTTGCTTTTCCTACTTCTGGGATGAGTACCTCCTTTGTTCTTCGAAGATATACATAGATGGAGGGTAGAAACGTATATAAAAGTTGCAAAAACATGACCCCAACGAAGAGTGTAACGTATTTTGCCCTCAGAACAACCTTCTTGGGCCAATCAGAGTTCCACTCTTTCACTTCCTATGATTACCAATAAAAAAGGGTCCACTCTGATTTTAACCCTCAAATCCCATTAGAAAAAATGTTGTTACCGAAAGAAATAAAAAGAGAATACACACCACTTTAGTGTAGCATATTGACGAAATTTTGTGTGTTAGGCTTTTTTTTTGGGAATACTCATTTCTCAAGTTAAACCACTTCTTTTTACCAATATGCAAACTAGAAGGGCTATCCTATTCGCTTTAAAAACGGATAGAATATCTTCAGAGTAAATAAAATTAGGTGAAAACA
>JAECRX010000165.1 GCA_016292335.1 Candidatus Sifarchaeum subterraneum
GATAGTTCTGAAAATTTCAGTCTAATAATTTGACTTATGCCTGCGACAAAAAATTCCACCCCTCAAGGTAGGATGGTTCACAATTATTTTACGGCGAACAATCGACAAGAACGTGATAAGAACAGGAAATGTTATCAACCAATATAACTAGGTTTGTCTTTTTTCTTAAGTAATTCTAGATCTTTTTCTTCAAAGAGATCTATTTCCATTTTCTTCTCTATTGCCTGTTTTATTTCCTCAACTTTTTGATCTAATCGAGAAAAATCTATGTCTGTTTCCTCTAAGTTAAGCAATTTGAGGAGCATTTTTACAACTGCTTTTGCAGCATTCGCATCTAGCGTTGAACCTGAGGTCTCACCAAGAAGACAAGCACCTTGAATTTCTTTGAGTTTTCCGAGTACAATTAAAAGTCCAGTTATCCCTACGATTACCCCTTTATCTTCTAGAATTACTCCATTTTTAGTAAGAAATGAAGCCATTTCGCTATCTGAAGCGGACCCAAATACTCTCACCTTTGATTCTTCAACAACTTCTCCGGTTGCAAATCCTCCAAGAGCAAAAATCTTTTTTACATTGTATTTTTTAACAAAATTTATAACATCCTCACTAAGTTCATATTGACCTCGAACACTTTGACTTTGATAATCGCCCGTTAAAAAAATCAGAGAAAAATTATCATCTTTTTTCCAGTAATAAAATTCATTTCTTAGAGGCCTTAATAGACCATCTTTTTCAATAATTACATGATCAGGAAATGTTGGACTGTAAAGTTCAGCAAATTTTTTTGCATTTAATTCGTCTATCATAAGGTTGACAGCAAGTTTTCCAACATTACCAATGCCTGGAAGGCCTTCGATTAGTATTGGGTTTTCCAATTCAGGTTCATGTAAGACTTTAATGATTGATTTCATTTTTTTCATTTCTCCAACAACTTCTTTTTGAGCATTCTACGATATTTTCCGTAACGATCTTCTGGAGAAAATTTTGGTGGATATGGATTTTTTAATTGTCCTCCACATTTGGGGCAAACTTCTTGACTAAGAGTATAATTTCCACATTCTTTGCATTTTCTAAGTAATTTTGGCATAAACAATTATTCTCTCCGGAATGTCGCTTCTCCATCGTTTTTTTCAATAGATTTGACAATTGTTGCGACTGTCTCATCCATCACTTTTTCAGCTATTTTATAGTCTCCGGCTTCTATCAAAATTTTCCAATTAGGGGACCCGACGAGATAAATATCCACCTTAGCCTCTTTATTTTTCTTCGCCTTCCTCAGCCCACTAAGTAATGCCTTCTTAATTATATCAACACCATTCGGAGCTAAACACTGTAAATCAATAGTGCCAGATATTTTTACTTTTGGCAATACAACATATGCTTCACTTAATTCTGCAAGAACTTTTGCCCATTCCTCACTTAGTCCCGCTTTTTCTATCAAAGGATCCATTCCTTTTTCAAGAGCTTCTTCAAATCCTGCATAGATTTCTCCAAATCCATCTTCCATCTTCCATCCAGCTTCGTTATAGGCTTCTTCCAACGTTTTATTTAACTTTTGAGCAGCTAACTCAAGTAACTTTTCAGCTTTTTGACCTCTCTTCCACATCTGAAGCTTATTTTTTCTTAGAAAATCTGAAACTCTGCGAATAGATAGATCTACATGACCTTTCTCTTCAGCTACTCTCAATACTTTAGCTACAATTTTCTGTTTTTCACGCACATGATTTCGTATATTGCGAATCCACGTAGAGGCAATTTCGCTGATATGAACGAATCCCTCTTTATTAACAAATTCGTCTAATCTTACATATACACCGTGAGAAGTGACCGTGTGGACGGTTCCTACAATTAAATCATCTACACTCGGAAATTCTGAGCTTTTTTTAGCCATTTTTCTTATCCTCTCCTTAGTTGAGGCTATAATTGAATTTAACCTCGGATTTAAATAAACTTAATTAATGTTTTTTTACTCCAAAACACCAAGGATTTTAGTTTTGATCTCAGCCTTTCCACCAGTGGGCTTTGCCAGAATACGGTCACATACGAGACACTTAACGACACTACTTGCGCCGCCAAAAATTATTTGTTCATTACCGCAATCTAGACAGCGCACTTTCAGAAACCGAGATCTTGTCCTTGGAATATATTCCTCACGTGACATTTTCCATATCATCTCTGACTTTTATCTAAATTTTGATTTCAACAGCTACTTCTCGTTCTATAAGAGCCTGGGCATTTTCTCTAGGTAAAACTACAACATCTTCTGACCTGAAAGGTCCATAAACCTTTAGATCTGTTCCCATTACTAAAGGTAAGTCTTGCAATATTCTAATTAAGATACTTCCTAGATCTTTCGTTTCATCTTTTCGGTGTAGAACTACTTTCTCTCCATGTAATGTGGTCTGAATCTCTTCTATAAACTTATTAACTATTTCATTTAAACTATTGTAAAATTCCTTCTCTCCTAATGTAAGAAATTCAACTTCATTCTTTCCATTTAGAATTGCTTTAAATATTTTTTTTGTTCTTAATTTCAAAATTTCCTCCAACATTGAATTAGCTCTTTTGTATTCAAGTGAAGCAAGAGAAGCTGAGGTATTATTTGTCTCATCAGCTTTTTGCTTAATTTTTTTCAAATATTCTCCTGCTTTTGAATAAAAGGAAGGTTCAATTTTTTGCAATTGGCTATTCTCAGATTCAAGAATCCACGTTTTTTTTATTTCAGAATACAATTTCTATTCCTTCAACCTAATATTTGTCTATGCTATATATAGTATTTTGTAATTAACTTAGAAACTTAAAGTAATCTAATTATTCAACGGAAGGTATCTTTATAACAATATAGATATGGACGGACATAAATTCACTCACTAAAAACTTAATAGTTACAGAAGACTTTTTACTAATTATTGAGTTTTACCTAAATTAGTCTGCCATTTTTGGCTGTCATTTTTCCCACACACATCGCTCTATAAGACTCTCCAAAATCATCATTAATAAATGCGTCAATCTACCTTCCCATTAGATTTTCTCGTCACCTAGAATAACAAGCTTTTAAAAATGGAATGA
>JAECRX010000019.1 GCA_016292335.1 Candidatus Sifarchaeum subterraneum
CCGATCTCGGATTATTCATTTTCTCAGGTTTGGTAAAATCTTCAATATATCGATGGTTGCATTGGCAACATCAAATATCATTTGTTTTTTTGGTATATTTTCTTACAATCATCTTTTATCTTTTGTATGTAGTTTTTTCTTTTGTATAAGATTTAGTTAAATTCACGGTTATTCCTCGAACATTCTTTCTAGATTAAACAGTAGCATATATTTTTAGATATTGTCTACTGTTACCAAAAGATTAAAAAACCGATTTAAGATTGATTTAACATTTGTTCAGATTTTTTTGTTAAAATTTGATAAATTTTCAATTTAAACCAAAAAATTTATAAAAAATTCTTGAAATATAAGACTCAAACAATCAAACGTACAAACTACTTAATAACTATCTAAAGGATGTCTGTCGCTATTTAATCATCTTCCAACACTATACTCATCGATAAACGCCTTGAATACAGAAAAAATATTCAGGAGAGTATGCATTTGAAAAAGAAAGATAGCGGCCATGAAACAAGAGTGATGTCGTTTTTAGAGTTTGTAAACCAAATTTTGGATGGAAAAATTTTCTTCAAATCTGTAAAAACAACTACTCTTTCGAATATTAATAAGGGGGATTAAAAAACGTTAAAAAGAAACTGTGAGTGCGGCAATATACTCAAACCACTATTCTGCTCTGATCGAAGAGTGGAAACACCATACCCAAAGGTTTGGTATGAATTCATTTGTCAAAGATGTCAAGTCATGAAATATACACTTCATATAGATTCCAATACTCAATAGTAACCGTTTTAAAACAACAAAAAACATGGAGAATAATTCTTAATGATGAAGGATTTTGATGAAAACATTTCTAGGTTAAGAGAGAGAAGAAGACGTTTGTTGAATACACTAATGGATAGATACCCATTTACAAAGGTATATCCATTATCTCACAGACCTTATGGGAAGTTGTATCTAAAGGACTGAAAGCTCTAAAAAATTTGCTCACTTTTTTTACTATATATTCTGTCTTTTATTTTATCTTAGAGCAACAATCAACAATTTTAAACCTGTTTTTCTTCTCTTATTGGCTAAAATCAATTTATACGACTAATAGATTATTCACCTGTTAAAATTAGAATTAATATAAAAATTCTTAAAGAGTTCAAGTTGTTGTGCTGTTGAAGATGCCATGATTTTGTTAGAAGAAGAATCTCAGACTATTAGATATGGAGATCATCACAAAGTCGAGAATGGCTTTAAAGAATTCTTGATAAACTTGAAGAGAATTATCACACTATAGATCTTATAGAAACATATAAGCTTGTAGGCTTAAAGGAAGTGTCGTAAACAAATGACGACTTTATGCATAATAGATTATGGAGCAGGTAATCTAAAAAGTATAAAAAGAGGACTAGAAAAAGTAGGAGCAAAGGTTGAAATCACTCATTCAATAAAAATAATGCAGAATGCAGATGGTATTATTTTACCAGGAGTTGGTGCATTTGGAGATGCTATGAAAAATCTATCCCCAATAAAAAAAGACTTAATTGAACAAATTAAGCAAGGTAAACCGTTTCTGGGGGTTTGTCTTGGATATCAATTACTATTCTCCGAAAGCACAGAGGGGGGAATTCATACAGGACTTGATATTTTAAAAGGAAGAGTGGTTAAATTACCAAATGATGTTAAAATCCCGCACATGGGCTGGAATACTCTGAAGATCATTCAAAAGAATATTTCATTGGTTGAAGATATTAAGGATGATGCATATGTTTATTTTGTTCATTCTTATTACCCAAAAGTGTTAAAAAATGACTTCATAATTGCTACTACAAATTATGGTGTTGAATTTGCAAGTATAATTGCAAAAGAACATATTTTCGCAACACAGTTTCATCCAGAAAAATCAGGAAAAACAGGACTGAAAATACTCGATAATTTTGTAAAACTTGTCAAAGGAATATGAAGATACACATAATGCATCAATTTCACAGTGAGGAACTAAAAAATTGGCAAAAAGGATATCAATCATTGGAACTGGCTTTGTCGGTCTTGTTAGTGCAGTTTGTTTTGCTAAAAAAGGTTATGACGTCTATGCATGTGACCTTGATAAAGAAAAAGTTGATCTAATTAATCAAGGGATTTCTCCATTTTATGAAAAAGATCTAGCACCGATGATCAAAGAAGTTGTTGAAAAGGGCAATTTAAAAGCAATATTAGAAAAAGAAACTGCAATAATTAACTCAGACATCACTATGATCTGCGTTGGCACCCCAAGTAGACCTGATGGTTCTATCGATCTTCAATTTGTAAAATCGGCAGCAAAAGAAATCGGAAACGCATCAACAAAAAAGGGTACTTATCACTTAGTCGTATTACGTTCAACTGTAATACCCGGCACCACAAGACGGGCTATCAAACCAGAAATTGAAGCGGCGGGAAATAAAGTTGGAAAAGACTTTGGCCTTTGTATGCAACCTGAATTCTTGCGTGAAGGTAACGCAATCCAAGATACTTTGAACCCAAAACGAATAATCATTGGAGAATATGACAAGAAATCGGGCGATGTTCTAGAGGATCTTTATATGGATTTCTATGGAAAAAACCACTGTCCAATTTTGAGAATGAATATTGAAAGTGCAGAAATGATCAAATACGCCAATAATGGTCTATTAGCCACAAAAATTTCACTTATTAACGAAATTGCGAATTTTTGTGAAATTTTAGAGGGCGTTGATGTCGTCAAAGTGGCACAAGGTGTTGGCCAAGACTTCCGAATCAATCCGAATTTTCTCGGTGCTGGTGTCGGTTTTGGTGGTAGTTGTTTTCCCAAAGATACCA
>JAECRX010000166.1 GCA_016292335.1 Candidatus Sifarchaeum subterraneum
GTAGCTCATGTGTTAGATATAGCTAGACGAAAAAAGGTTAAAGGTAAGATCGTTGCTCATTTTGGTAGCTACGGTTGGGGTGGTGGTGGGCAAAAGGAGTTCGATACTCTTATAGAAAAAATGAAATGGGAGAAAATGGATAGTTATGAATTCAAAGGCGAGCCTGCAGCGGAAGATCTAACAAAAGCTGAGCAATATGGGGAGGAATTTGCTAATAAATTAAAGACTAGTTTTTCAAGTTAAATATTTTAGAAAAGAAGTGATTGGGGTTGAATTATCAGAAGAACAAAAAAGCACTTCAACAAAAAGCCAGAAAAATTGCGGTTGAAGAAATCCTCCCTGTATCGAGCAAACACGATATATCAGGAGAATTCCAGTGGGAAGTGTTTCAAAACGCATTTGACGTGGGATTTATTAATATGTAAATCACAAAATCTTTCAATAATCATACTAGGAGGAAATTTGTATTCATGTCGCTATCATAGGATTAGGCCACGCAGGGATAACCGCCGCTACTCAAATCCGTAAACTCAGTCCCGAAGCAGAGATCTCCATTTTTACCGAAGAGCCTCATTCGTTTTACTTCAAACCTCAATTATTTGAGGTAATAAGTGGCGCTAAAACTCCTGAACAAATAATTCGCTACTCACGAGATTGGTACGCAAATCACAGGTTCAACCTATACTTAAATTCTCCTATAGAGAATATTTTGCCCTTAAAAAAGGAACTACACATTCAAGATGGTCGTGTGATAAATTATGATAAACTATTGATTGCCACGGGTGCTAAACCTTTTATTCCGCCGATTTCAGGAGTGCAAAATGTCCAATATTACTGTTTACACAGTTTGGAAGATGCGAAAACAATCGTGAATCGTGCAAAAGCAAGTAAATCAGGCGAGGCAACCATTATTGGAGGTGGATTGTTAGGACTAGAATTGGCAAAAGCTCTTTCCGACAGAGGCTTAAACTCTACAGTGATTGAAATCTTTCCTTACCTTCTTCCGCGTCAATTGGATCCGGAAGGTGGAGAATTCCTTCAACACCTCTTAAACAAAAAGTTCCGCTTTTCATTCATTTTGAATGCCAAAAGTAACTCCATTAAACAAGAAAACGAAACTATCACAATCCATATGGACGATGTGGTTCATAAATGCGATTTTCTGCTCTTTTCTGCGGGTGTAAAACCCCGGATTGAGCTTGCTCAGAAAGCAGGAATCAAAGTAAATAGAGGTATTCTTGTCGATCGATTTATGAGAACTAACTTTGAAGATATCTACGCTGCCGGCGATGTAGCTGAAGTCAATCCCTCAAAATTCCCAGATAACGCTGTTGGAATAATTCCCGCAGCTCTCGATCAAGCAAAAGTTGCTGCAATGAATATTTGTGACCAGGAACACCCCTACACGGGGACTACACCATTGACTACCCTTAAAATAGCCGGGGTTGATTTAACAGCAATAGGGCAAATATCGTTAGAGGCGAATATCCAACAATTTGAGGAATGTGACTATCAAAAGGATATCTATCGGAAACTTTTTTTCAAGGACCGAGAGCTGCAAGGAGTCATATTAATAGGAATCAAACAAGATCTTCCTAAACTTAGAGCCCTTGTCAGTCAAAAGGCTCCCTTAAAAGAAGTAAAAGACGAAATTAATTTTGATTCGTTCACAGCTTCGAACTAATAACAAGAAGATCAACCTTCAGAAAAGTAACCTCCTCTGCATCATTTTTTCCTTCTTTTGACGGAATAAGTACGACCAACAAGCTACAACAAAATTTATCTCAACTGGAGACACTGTTGTTTACAATGTGGAAAAATGTGCGGAAGAAACTATCTTTGGCTCGCAGGCTCCCCAAAGTTCCATGAAAACACGGGAGACAAAATATGTATATATTCCTCCATACCAATATGGATATGTTAAAAAATCTTAATACCTACTTTTCATCCTGATAGTTCTAAATTAAATTTAACCATGAAACTTCGCACATACTGTCCTCTCGCAGATCTGTAGAAGTAAAGAACACACATGGTGGCATGCCTTTGAAAATCGCCTTTTTTGTCTGTGAATTCCCACCTCGTCTCGTAGGTGGACTTGGCACCTATGCAATGGAAATTTGCCATGAATTGGTTAGGGAAGGGCATGAAATCTGCGTCTTTACGATGAATACTTTCGAAGACGATCTTTTAACAAAAGAATTCTGGAAAGGAATAGAAGTTCATCGCCCTCAAATGGTAAACTGTTCGGAAATGTTCTCTATTTTTGCTGGCAAAAAAATGAAAAAATTGGGCCCCCGTATTCAATTCTTTGCGGATATGATGGTTTATAATGTGCTATCCGCTTCAAAGCTCGTCAACGAATTAATCAGAAAAGAAGGAAGAAATTTTGATCTTATTTCAGTCCACGATTGGCACTCAGTACTTGGAGGAATTGCTACCAAAAGAGAGCTCAACCTCCCACTTGTTTTTCACATTCATTCAACTGAGAAAGGAAGAACTCTTGGAAAAGGATCCGCATTGGTTGAAAAGATTGAGCTCAAGGGTGCTAACACAAGTGATGGAATAGTAACCGTTTCTTGGGCAATGAAAGAGGAATTAGCACTTATGGGATCCCCAGTAGAAAAGATCAACGTATGCTGGAATGGGGTAGATGCACATAGGAAGTATAACCCCGCTGCCTACGAAAACAGTGATGCACCACGGTTACTAAGAGAGAAATACAATATAACTGAAAATGAGTATATGTTATTTTTTATAGGCAGATTAATTCCCGTTAAAGGAGCAGATATGTTAGTACAAGCAATGCCTTATGTAATAGAAAAAATTCCAAACACAAAACTTGTTATTGTCGGGGTGGGATACCTGCAAGTGAAATTACAAAAAATGATTAACCAATTAGGTTTGAAAGAAAATGTCATTCTTCGATATGAATTTATTCCTGAAGAAGAGCGGATTCTACATTATGCTGCGTGTGATGCTGCTGTTTTTCCCAGTTTGTATGAGCCGTTTGGAATTGTAGCCACAGAAGCAATGTCTATGCAGAAACCAGTCGTTGTAGGGGCGAGAGGGACTTCAGGGCTTAGAGAACAAGTTGTTCCTGAAGGAGGCGGCCAGTGTGGATATCATATCAACCCATTTGACCCTAAAGACATCGCATGGGGGGTTATCGAAACTTTAAAAAATGGTAGAGATTATATGAGGAAATTAGGAGATAATGGAAGAAAAAGGGTTTTAGATCTTTTCACATGGGAAAGAGTTGCCCAAAGATTATTGCCAGTCTATGAAAAATTAATACAATAAGCTTTCCTTTACAAAATATGGATGCTTTTTTATATGTTTGTCTTGTATCGTGCCCAATTTTTATTAAGTACTTATAATTCCAAAGTATAGAGACTTGTCGATTTTTAATTTCTTGCTTTCAATCGTTCCTTTCCCCAACTCGTTGTATCATACTCTTTTAGTACCTGTTTATAGACATCAATTGTTTGATCTGCAATTCTGTCCCAATCATACACTTCTTTTAACTTTTTAATAGCATTACTTCTAAGCGAGTCAGCAAAATCGGAATCTGAAAGAACCTTTATAATTCCTTTTGCTAATTCAATTGAATTGTTAGGAGGAACTTTTACCCCATTTACATTTTGATCTACAATTTCTGATAGCCCGCCAGTATCAGAGACAATTGTAGGGATCCCCGCTGACATTGCTTCCAAAGCAGCAATACCAAACGGTTCATATAAACTAGGAAAAACAGCAACGTCCGCAACTTGGTAAAGTTTTTGAAGATCTTCATCGGAAATGTATCCCGTAAAAATAGTTTTGTGATTGACTCTAAGATCCCATGCTATTTTCATAAAATTGTTTTTCATCCAACCATCTCCTACAATAACGAAATTGGCATTAGGGATTGTTTTTAAGATTATAGGAACTGCTCCAATCAGGACGTTTGTACCCTTTTCCGGAACCAATCTTCCGACAAACATCACTATTCTCTCATCGGGATCCGCAAACTTACTCCGAAACTCCCGAAGTTCTTTATTTGAGATTTGTTTTTTCAAAACAAATTTTTGGGCGATAATGCCATTTGGAATTATAGAAATTTTGTCCCTTGGAACTGAGAACAAAGAAACAATTTGATCAGCCATATATTCACTGCAACAAATGACTCGCCAAGCCTCAAAAGTAAGTAAACCTTCACAGTGATGAATCATTCGTTGTCCATCGTCCCATAAACCTCCTCGTCTTCCGCTCTCAGTCGAATGAATTGTTCCAATAAGCGGTAATCTAAAAGCGTGTTTAACTGAAATTCCTGCTAAAGCAGAAAGCCAATCGTGGGAATGAATGATATCAATATTATTTTTTTGCATTACTTTTGCGGCTGCTTTTTTCATAGTATTTTGCATCGCAAGGGCCCATGTCATGAAATCTGGAGATCTGTATTCAAAAGATGGGAACCGGTATACTTCTATTCCATCGAGAATTTCATGCTCTGGGGTTTCAGGAAAATCACAAGTTACAACATATACTCCTAAACCTTTTTTCACAAATTCTCGGCTGATATTATATACATGTACAGCTAGACCGCCTACTTTTCGCGGGGGAAATTCCCAAGTGAGCATAA
>JAECRX010000167.1 GCA_016292335.1 Candidatus Sifarchaeum subterraneum
CTTTTTTGGTCTTCGAATAAACATGGCTATGGTATACGATAGAAAAAGTAAAATAATTCCAATCATCGGGATATACAATGATTCCATCCCTATTCCCGCTGATGAGTTTTGGTAGGAGCTTAAGATTCCAAAAGAAGTTAGGATAATTCCTGTGAAGATTCCAATTGAAATTAGAAGAAGAAGAAGTCTCATAATTCTGCTATATTTCGGCTTCATTTTTGGTTCTTCAGTCATATCACTCACAAACATCCAAAATTTCAAATTATTGTCCAATACCAATTGTATTTCCTATTCCTGCTATTATAACAGTATCACCGGGATTGGTCTTTGTTCTCAAAGTGCGTTTAATTCTTTCAATTACTGAATCAACTGAATTGGTTATCTTTTGCCTTATAGGAGTCAAAGCCTCTTCAATAGACTCTTTTATGATGATTGCATCGACAGGGATACCTTTTGCTAATGTACTCTCTTCAATTTTGTATTTCTCTGGACCAGGGTCGCCAATTGCCGCACCGACACCTTCAGCTACGCTGCCACTTTCCTCCCCCTCTAGTCTGAGTGCTGCATCAATCATGATAATTCGCGTAACTTTTTCAGTTTTTTCTTGCACTATTTTCTTTATTGCTTCGCCAGGTTTTCCTACTGTCCCACCAGGGCCTTTTGCTTTAACAATTATAGCATTTCTACCCTCGATTTCCTTTTCAGCAACTACAATATCTTTGGCGATCTCTTTTTTAAACTCTCCGCGTGCCAACCTTGATACAACAAGGGGACCTATTCCATCACCTATTGGTTTAGCGTCTGCGAAAGCTTTAAGAGCATTGAAAAAGGCTTTAGCTAGCCTCATGATAAGTGGCAGTTGCATGTGGATCTGCATGATCATTAGCATGCTTTTCGTTTTCTTCCCAAGAATTAGAAAGTGACGAACAATTCTAAAAACTAAGAAAACGGCCATATTTGCCTCTAAAAGGTTTTCCAATGTCGAGGCTTCAGATGAGCTTGTATTAGGAGCAATGGTGCTCACAAAATCTTCAAACCGACTTTTTCTTACGTCTAATAGGTGTTCTAGTCGGTTTAATACTCCTGCAGGATCTATATCAACTGGTGGAATAATGAAAAATTCCATTGTTTCAAGGATTTGCTCGGTAGGGTCTTGATCCAAATTGTATTGTTTGACATTGTTTATTGTGATCTCTTTTCCTTTGTCAGACATGTTTTTCAGTTGTATGACTGCTTTTTCAATTTGTCTGATCCAAATAAATGATTGCAGTCGTTGCCCATATAAGAGATAAAGTATAAAAAATGCAAAAAACAAAATGTTGAAAAGATAGCCCCAGATGGTTTCTGGGCCTTGGGCTAAGGGACTGGGAAATTGGAACATTATTTGAAAACTTCCTGAAATTTTCTTTTTACAGTTGATGGTAATTGGGGTTGGATACTCTACTTTGCCTCGTGAAATACTTGCTAACAGAGAAACAAGTTTCCTGCATCGCTTTTGGATAACTCAGGCAGGCCTCACGTCCCGCAATTTCTGCGGTAAGGTGTATCCACCCAAGAAATATCAAGGTGGAGCGTTTAAAAATATTGCTGAACAACACAATTCAGCACGTCAACAGGTTGCTGTATCTTTGTACTCGTTATAAAAACTTTTTCCGACAAAGGAAAAATTTTGTGGTGCATGTTGGTCAATACTCTGCGACGGCACGTTGAGCACGGGGGATGAGTGACAACAAAACGGGAGTTGACTAGGAGCACACTACGATGGAGTACATTATGAGTTGTTTCACGAATTCCAAACCCTGTATACCGTGCATTTACCACGGTGCTCCGTCATGGGAGGACATCTTTCGTAGGCGCTACTCCGAAGCGATGGTATGTTTGTACTGAACCCCTAAAGGGAGAATACGTATCCTCACATGGTAAGAATAGCTTTAGTGTCAATAGAAGGCAAAGCATTAATAATTTATTATAACATATATCAGATACCTGAGTGAACCACTAAACTTGAGTATTTCCTTTTTTGACTTTTGTCGTGATCATACTGCTACAGAAGAAGAACCACTCTTTTTAGCCCTTCTTTATTTTTCGAACGAAAAATCTCTGATATAATAAGTTATCTCCTACAATTTGGGATGTGGAAAAACCATTTTTTGGAACTGATCGTTGGTTTAGAAGCTCCTTAATTTGTCAAGTTGTAGTTCACATTAAGAAAGATTTATTTCTCCAATAAAAGATGTAAAAGAAGAAAATAAAAGTCACTCTTTTATTGCGTATGCTAGCCCTCGACAAGTAGGACAAACCAAAAATCCTTTCACGTCAACTAGGTATTTGTCTTTGGGGATCATTATGAGCCTACAGCCTTTGCATTCATACTTTAAAACTAGTACCAAATCAACCCACTCCAGCCTGGTTAGTATAGAAAAGCAATGTTTCTTTAAAAAGAATGTG
This sequence comes from Candidatus Sifarchaeum subterraneum, assembly GCA_016292335.1. Lineage (GTDB taxonomy): Archaea > Asgardarchaeota > Sifarchaeia > Sifarchaeales > Sifarchaeaceae > Sifarchaeum > Sifarchaeum subterraneum. The sequence continues at coordinate 2,449 of JAECRX010000167.1, forward strand.
AGAAAATCATCCGCAAAAGAATATATAGCGTAGACATTAGAAAAGAAAGTAATAGTGTTTTTAATTGTTAATCTGATTAAATTTTCTTATAAAAATAGCAATTCTCTCTCAATCACTCCAGTTTCATTCGTCTTTGTTGTTTTTCCTTTATATCACAACGAATATTTATCGTTTTTAAATATCTTTGTATAAAATTCTGAGTACATCACTGTGTAATTATATCTCTGGTGTTCCAAAGTACATCTGGTTTCATAAGATTTTTTTGGGGTGGAACATTTCCTGAGTGGAGTCTAAGATTACTAAAAGAATAGTGGTGGGGCCGCAGGGATTTTCAAGTGAAAGCTTGATGCTATCGCTGTTTTGAACCCCGGACTTCTACCAATGATGCAGAAACACCATTGCCAGCAGGTTTCTCCCGCTCCAGAAGTACATCATCTTACAAATCAGTAACCCCTACTGAAGCTGGTTTCCTCTGGAGCCTTTCGGGTTTCTTATGTGGATGGAAACTTGCCGTGCTACCTGTGTAGAATATACTGTGAGAGTATATCTGGCTACACTACGGCCCCTTTATGTGGTAGTGTCTTTTTCAGCCCCAGCCATTTTCAAATATTGAATTCTTTTTAAAAAGATTTCTAAGCTTTTCTGTTCAAGCCGTAATGGTTGAAAAAAGATGCTTAGGTAGAGAGTGTGAAGGTGGTGTAAAATCTACAGGAGGCTCCAACGTAATGGCTTTTCTAGAAAGAGTTGGTTTGGTAATGGGGACAGGCAGCGTCCTGAGGTTCGCATATCCTCTCGGAATATACTACCACTCAGATCGCTGGAGAGCTTAACTTCCAGGTTCGGGAGAGTCTGGGTGTGGCCACTCCGCTATGACCGCCTGTTCCCAATTCTTGGTTATAAGAAAATCAATTTAAAATTTTTTTCCTTCCTATTCACTTTATTCTTTTAGATTCATATTTTCGTATTGAAATGTTTTAAAATATCAAATTGGAAGAATGTTAAATAATTGAAGAGGTGGTTAGTTTTAGATCTATGGAGCTGAAGAGTGAGAACTTCGTAGAAAAAATCTTTGGCCTACTTATCATTTCTTTAGCTTTTTTAGTTAGATTTCTCAATGTCTATCGATTTCCTTTATTTAATTATGGTTTCGAACCATGGTTTTACTGGAGGCTTACGCATTTATTTTTAGAGAACAAAATTGATTTGTTCGACCTTCATCAAAAATATGAAGAGAAACCTGCCTTTTATGTTCTTATGGTCTCTATTATCTTATTTTTTGGATTTCCAGTTTTTGATATATTCCGATATTTGCCTATCTTCATCGGAACTTTCGCTGTTTCTTCAATGTTTCTCCTGGCAAGGAATGTGTTAAAAAACAAAAAACAAGTAATCTTTTCGGGAATCTTCCTGTCAGCGGTAGCAGATTTTTTTATCTCTTCAACAGATCAGTATCAACCAGAGTGCTTGGGACTTTTATTCATTTCGATTTTTTTCTACTTTTGGTCTAAGTTCTCTTTAAATAAGAGCAAAAAGATGCCAAAGAATTTCATATTGGCTATTTTATTTTTCTTTCTACTTTGTTTAACCGATAACCTAGGATCGGGACTTTTATCATCAACAATAATCTTGATCTGTCTTTTTATGGTTTTATTTAGGATTTATGACATATCATCTGCTTTTTTATGCCTGATTTCAACGATATTTTTTCTATTTTTTTCTGGATTTTTATTCACGCTTTCTATACAATTAGTGGTTTTAATTTTCACTTTACCCTCTTTGATAATGCTTATATCTTTTTTAGGTGGCTCAAAAAAGCAAAATCGGAGAAAAATTGAATTTATAAACAATTTTGCGACTAAAAGAAAAATTTTCTTTGTTTGGATTTGTGGCAACGTGATTATGATTCTTCTAATCCCTTCAATTGTTTCTCAAACTAACTTTTCAATATATTTTTCAAAATTCACCGAGGGAAATTTTTGGTTGTGGGTTTTTTATAAAATTGCTCCAAAATTCTTTCTACTTTCGTTTGGTGGGTTAGGTTGTATATTATGGTTAGAAAAGCTCAAGAAACCCTCTTTTGATTTTGTAGTATTTTGTTGGGGTTTAGTATTATTATGCTTATTCATGTTTTTTGCTTTGTATTTTGTTGGTTCTCCAAAAATTTCTGATTTATTGTTTTCTCTTCCAATATATCGAGCAAGAACTTGGTTATTGAGAATCCTTCCTTTTCTTTTTCAACCATTATGTCTAATCGCTGGATTTGGTTTTATACGATTTTTTGATTTTTTGGAAAGATCCTTCAATAAAAGAATCGTCCTTCTATTCTCAATGGTATTATTAATTTTAATGAGCTTTTTTGGAATCAGGGGGGCTTTTCCAACACCTGATGAAGGGGCATTGACATCGGAACAACAAGATTCGACAGAATATAATGTCGTTTTATGGATAAAAAGTAATTTTCCAGACAAGTCAATTATTTTGCTCGATTATAAATGGGTTTACATTGTTTTAAGTGTTTATGGGGATGATGGGATTGAGGGCTCAATTGCAGTTTCAAAAGAGAGGCGAATATCCATTTTCACATTTTCAGAGTTTTATTATCCCGAAAACTTCGATTGGTTAACCTCTGACCGAATACCTGGTTTTAAGTGGCATCAAAGCGAAATAAACTTCGAAAATTGTTTCATACTTTTAGATGATTCTTTAACCACTCATGGAATATATAGTCATATACAACTGAGCAGGCCAATCCATCAGAATGAACTGGAAAACTATTCTAAAACAACTTTTTTGTTTCAGATTTATAAAACCGAAGACGCGCGGATATACGCAGTTTTA
>JAECRX010000168.1 GCA_016292335.1 Candidatus Sifarchaeum subterraneum
AATCACGATGACAAAATGAGGAAAAAAGTGTATAAGAGGGCTTCAGAAATTTTAAATGAGGAGACGCCTTTACTTCCATTATGTGTCACATAAAATTTAGGATAAAAGGGTTGATGAAGCCAAAAGCATCCCTAAGACATCTATCCTAATTGTTCTTTTTAAGTTTATGCTTTCCCAGCCTATGTTTAAATCCCGTGCCTTTTTTTGTACTGCTCTATCTATCCACGTCGATCCCAATTTCCTACATTTGAACCGGAGATCCTTCTTCAATTGATTCAAGGTAAGGAAAAAGGCCAAAATGATCTTTTTTTAGTTCATCTTGGATCTCTCCTCGAAATATTTATGTCCTTTTCTCTTCTTTACTTTTATCGGACACTCCTTTTTTTGCAAAACTATGGTTACTTTTTGTAACCATATCTTTTTTAGAAAGAAAAATCGTAACTAACTTCAAAAAAAAGAACCAAAGATTTGCTCTAAACCTTTAAAATTAAGGAGGTTTTAATCAATGAATTTTAGGCCATTGCTAATTGCAAAAGAAGAACCACTTGACAAAGGCTATATGACCTACCTTGTGGGTCATGGAACAGAAATCACTTTGGGTGTCTACATCTGGTTAATAGAAGGCACAGAAAAAAATGTTTTAATTGATACAGGTGCTTCAGGTGAGTTCATCAGAAGTACAGGGTTTCCTGGAATAGATGTTCAGACTCAAGAAGAAGCATTGAAAAAAGTCGGCCTGACTCCTGAGGACATCGATTATGTCATTATAACACACCTTCATGGGGATCATGCCGCAGATGCAAAAAAATACAAAAATGCAACTTTTGTAGTCCAAAAAGACGAACTAGAATATGCTAAAAATCCCCATCCTATGCATACAGGCTGGTTCGCTGTACCACCTAAAGAAATGAAACTTGAAGTAGTAGACGGTGATAAAGAGATCGTTCCAGGAGTTAAAGTGATCAAAACACCAGGGCATACTCCTGGCGGACAGAGTGTTCTGATCGATACAGATAAGGGAAAAGTTTGTCTTAGTGGCATGTGCACGATCCTTGAGAATTTCTATCCCCCAGAGCCAATGAAAGAAATGGGAATACGAGCAATAGCTCCAGCCCTCCATACTGATGCCCTACAGGCTTTCGATAATGTAATCAAAATCTTAGAAATGGCAGACATCGTCATTGCTCCTCATGATATATCCTATATGGACGTAGAGACAATTCCCTAAACTTGGAATATCGAATCTATTCAAGTGCTTCAAACAGGAGGCCTATTCTTGGAACACGAGAACAGATTGAGACGAATCAAGGAGAATATGCAACAAAACAATATAGATGTACTCATATCATGGAAGCCAGCAAATACAGCGTATATCAGTAATTTCATTGCATTTATCTATTCCAGGCCTATAATCACTGTTTTGCCATTGGATCAAGAACCAAGCTTGATTGTCCCAGCTCTTGATGAGGATCATGCAAAATCAGAGTCATTAATTAGGGATATTCGCTCTTATGTCGAATTTACATTAGAAGAGGAGGAAGAACAGAAAGAAACAGATCCATTTCAAATATTGAAGAATATAATACACGAATATGGCCTTGAAACAGGAACTTTAGGCATTGAGGAGAATTTCTTCTCCATTACCTCTTTGAAAGGGCTGAAAAAGATTCTTGCAAAAGCTGAGTTCGTTGATGGCGGTGAAATCGTTGATAAGTTGAGAATAGTTAAATCTAAAGAAGAAATTGAGGCTGTGAAAAGAGCTGCAGAATTAGCGGATTTCGGAGTTAGTAAATCGATCGAAGCAGCAAGAGAAGGGATCACTGAGATAGAATTGGATACAATCGGTAATAACGCCGTTCTAGAAAGAAGTAGTGTAGAATACCCAGATTATGCCGTTCGTTTCATCAACATGAGTCCTTCAGGAAATTCTCGAAGCGCTTTAGTCCATGTTTTCTCGACGTCTAAAAAGCTTGAGAAAGGAGACTTCGTGGTTCATACACGCTTAGTTTCCCTTCATGGTTATTACGGAGAATGTGAAAGGACATTTGTAGTGGGAGAACCCACAGAAAAACAAAAAGAGGTTTTTGAGGTGGTTACTAAGGCACAACTGGCAGCTATCGATGCAGCTGAACCAGGTGTTAGTGTATCCAAATTAGACGATATAGCAAGGGGAATAATCACGGATGCTGGTTATGGAAAATATTTCCTTCATCGAACGGGGCACGGAATAGGATTAGAACCCCATGAAAGACCTTATCTCAAAGAAGAAGACCCTACCATTTTGGAACCAGGAATTATTTTCTCTGTAGAGCCAGCGATATATATTCCAGGAATCTGTGGAGTGCGGCATTCCGACACCGTCCTAATAACGGAAGATGGACATGAAGTGTTTACTAAATATCCCAAAGATCTAAATTCTCTTACAGTTTGATAGACTTACACAGTAATTTTTCGTAGCTTTTTAAGGAGCTTTTACTTCGATTTCCAAAGTTTCTTCTGGCAGCCCTAAGAAGTCCAGAAGATTCTTTATTTTTCCTGTTCCTTTCTTTTTCTTTTTTTTCAACCTCTTTTCTGATTCCTACCACGTGTATTTTACTCATTTGCATAGATTGATTTGAAAAAAACTTTTAATCTCTTTCATCTTTTTTTGCTGTACAGCATTCTAAATTGTACAATTTGCATAGATTGATTTGAAAAAAACTTTTAATCTCTCAGAATTTTTCCTTTAACAGAAAATGCTTTATTCTTCATATTGGACGAAATTCTCATGAAAAAAAGTCTTGAACAAAAAAGGGAAGAATTAAAAGAACTTTATCCTCTTCTTAAGCACTCAGATGAATGGGTACGCAGTGGTGCAGTCCTTGCAATTGGGTTTACCCTTTTCGGCACAGGTCTTGAGGAAGAAGTTAAAAACCTTCTTACTTTGGTCAAGGACCCTTCTGGAGTTGTCCGCGCTAATTTGGCTTTTACGATTGGTCTGATCTTTATGGGCACACATTCTGAAACGGGAATGAACGTTCTCAAAATACTTAATATGGATCTAGAATGGAGGGTTCGTCTGCATGCCAAAATAGCACCTGGATTTGTTTTTTTGGGTACTGGATCCAAAGAGGGATTAAAAATTATCCGCTCTCAAAAGGAAGATTCCAACGAATGGGTGCGACATGGCACTGCAGTAGGACTTGGATTAATTTTTATGGGCACACAATCCAAATTTGGAAAGGAAAACCTCCAATCCATGCTTTCTTCTTCCGAAGGATTTTGTAGCGGCGCAGCTATCGGGCTTGGATTAATCTTTATTGGTAGTGGAGCGGAGGAGGTTGTAAAGATTCTCCTCCCTTTACTTGAAGATTCTTCAGAATGGGTCCGGCGTAGCGCCGCTTATGGAATTGGATTAATTTACCTTAGGACCGGTAAGGGAGCAAATTTCCTCTATCCTCTCTTCAGTGATCTAGATTGGATGGTTTATTTTGCCGCAGCTTGGAGTGTGGCTTTTGTATTTCTTGGTGTCAAGTCCAAAGGAAAATTGAAAGATCTGATCGAAGCACACTCAGCCAAAGTTCGACGTGGCGGTGCAACAGCACTAGGAATGGCCTTTCTTGAAACTTTTTGCACATCAGAAGCAGTAACCCTCCTTCGACCCCTTCTAGGGGATGCTTCTAAATGGGTACGACGTGGAGCTACAATAAGTGCAGGGTTAATTTGTTTAGGCAGCGACAATGAAAAAATGATAAAAAAAATGCAATCTTTATTTGACGACCGAGATGGATGGGTTCGTTTTTTTGCTGCTTGGTCCATTGGCATGATCGGTCTTGGCACCAAATCCAAAACTGGAATTGAAGTTCTTTCTTCTGTGCTTAATACGTACGATGAATGGCTGCGACGTAGCGCTGCATTTGCAATACAATTAATTCTTCTCGGAACATCCATGGAGGACGAAGAAGTAGACAAAATACTTAAGCCACTACAAAGAGATTCTGACTCTGGAGTGCGTTTTTGCTCAGCATTGAAATTAGGGACTTTTCATGAAAATAAAAAAGTAGAAGGGCTGATAACCACAGGAATAATTTTCAGTTGGTTTATTTTTTGGGATCTTTGGATTTTATCAGCTGTAGGTTTGTGGCTGCTTAAAAACAAGAAATTATTCTCTTGAAACGATCAACAAAATAAAATAACAAAACGTATAAAATGGGCTTATAAAATCGATAGCTTCTAAGATATTTAGTTATCTATTCTCTGATCAATTTTTCCTAAAACATCTACAGCTTTAATTATTTCTTCTATTGCTGCTTTAACTGCTACTAACGATTTCAAATCCGTCTTGGATATTTGTTTCAATCTTGTTTGAAATCCTACTCCTAAGTCTTCTGGAATAATTTCGTTGAAAAAATCACCAATTTCTTGGCTAAAATAAAGGATAAATCCAGAAAGTTCGCCAACATTCATGGGTTGGATGGGAATTGATTTTAGTGTATTATTTAACACTTCTACTATTTCACTAACTGTTTTTCCACTATTTATCAAAAAGGTCCCATGGGAAACTAAACACCTAACAAGTGCATCTGAAGCATTTGTTCGGACAAACCAATCTTTATCTTTTAGAGCTTGAATTAATGGTTTAATGGCTCGTTCATCCCCTATCTCTCCAAGTACTTCTGCGGTACTTCTGCGAACGCATTCATGTTCGTCTTCAAGAAGTTGGATCAAAGGTTCGATGGCTATTTTACCTGTTCTTCTAAGAGATAAAACAGCATTTTCGCGTACCATCCAGTCTTCATCATTTAATGCGTTAATTAATGGCACTGTAGCTATTTCACCAATTTCTCCCAGCGCTATGACCGCATCTCTTCGCAAGAATTTATTTTCATCTTCAAGAACTTGTGTCAAGAGTTCAACGACTTTTTCATTGCCAATTCTTCCAATTATTTCTACAGTTTTTGATCGAACAATAATATAATCATCCTTTAAAGCGTGAACCAAAGGTTTGTAAACTCGTTCGTCATTTATCTTTCCAAGGGCTATGACAACATCTCTTCGAATATATTCGTTTGAATCATTAAAGGCTTGAATTAGAGGTTCAATTGCTCTTTCGTCACCTATTTTTCCAAGAGCGTTTACAACATTTTCTTTTAATAACCAATTTTCAGTTTCAAGAAGTTGAATTAAATAATCGACAGCCTGTTCATTCTTTATCGTTCCAAGTGTCATAATAGAACTTCTTTTAACATATTCATTTTCGTCTTTAAGAAGTTGGATTAGAGGTTCAACAACTTGCTCATCTCCTATTTTTCCAAGCAAGCCCACCGCAGAAAACCGGACTTCCCAATTCTCATCTCTAAGAGTTTGAATCAAAGGTTCGATAACTTTTGCGTCTCCTATTTCTCTCAATTCTTCAATCGCATTTAATCGAACTTTTGGATCAATATTTTTTAACTCTTGGCACAATTTTAGTAGCAAGTTTTCTTTCTTAGCCAATTTTGTTCCCTTTTCTCTGAAAATAGGCGATGATAAAATCTCTATCTAAGTAAAAATAGCATAAAAAGATATTTAAATGACTATTACGCACAAGGATGAATTAGTACTCATCAATTAACAACTTGATGTCATGGTATATGATAGAACTAATGCTTATATTTAAAATTACACAATCATAAGATATTATGATAGAATTACGTTTTGGTCCTTTCTGAATTGCGAGGAGGAACGAATCCATGGCAATTTTAAAGATTTATAGGTTCATATTCTTTGCTTCCATTCCTTTTTTACTTTTTTCAATCTTATTCATGACTCCAACTTTAGCACAAGAGTCTACTATTGTCCAATCCTTCGATTCACCCAGCTTATGGCCTAGGGGATTGGCCTGGGATGGAAAAAACCTGCGGCACGCCGACTCCTGGGATGACAAGATTTACAAGTTGGATCCCTCAGATG
>JAECRX010000169.1 GCA_016292335.1 Candidatus Sifarchaeum subterraneum
AAACTTCACCATTATTTAAAAGACCACCAAAGGCAACGTCATGCGATATTGGACCGTTATAGAAGAAGATGTTGATGGTTCTTCCTGATGGAAGTCTGCACAGGTATGGCATTTTTAGATCAATCCCTCCGCCACTTACGACCTTCCATTTTTCGTCGTTGATTTTTCGCACTCTTCTAGCTTGATACGGTGAGAGAATGATGAATTTTATTCCGTGTTCAGCTAATACGTCCAACGTTTCAAGATCAACTGCAGTTTCTGGAAGCCATATACCTTCTGTTTTCCTTCCAAATCGATACTCAAAGTCTTTAATTCCCCAAATTACCTGCGTGCGCATGTCCCTGCTGTTGGCAAGAGGCATAATCATATGATTGTAAGTCTGGGCAATGGCTGAGCCATGCCCCGAAAATTTCTTCTGACTTTCTTTGTCAGACCCAATAATGGTCTGATAGATTTCTGGCGTATGCCTTTCCATCCAAGAAAGCAATGTGGGGCCAAAGTTAAAGCTTATTTTCGCATAGTTGTTGACAATATTTATAATCCTTCCCTCAGAGTCGAGAATGCGGGAAGCTGTATTTGTGGCATAACATTCTGCCGTTATTTTTTCGTTCCAGTCGTGATAGGGATAAGCCGAATCTTGTGGTTCAACCTTTTCCAGCCAAGGATTTTCCCTTGGTGGTTGATAAAAGTGGCCGTGAATGCAAACATAGCGATTCATATTTACATCTCCAGTTCATATAATGCAAACTTTGTGGCTGAAAGTGAGATATCAAGTCAGGTCTATCGATGGACCATTTCAATCTGTAGAAATACAGAGTCTCAGGGAAAATGCCTTCCGCCACTATTTGTCAATAACCCCCATTCATCTTTTTTTCATGGGAATCTATGTTCCTTAGGAGAAACGACTCTCACTACAACATCTTTCAAAAGAGGCGTTCAAACGACAAATTGAAATCTTCCGTGATCGAGATACTAAACCCTGATTTTTATCTCTTCTAACCATCCCTTTTGAAGAAGAGAACCCCCAGAGGGGGCAAAGTTAGGGAAAGGGAATAATCTCTGCCTTGAAAAGGAATCTGCGTGGCTTCAACGCCACCAAAGTTACCGTGGCCGCTTCCCCAGTATTCTTTAGCATCGCTATTTAAAATTTCCTTCCAAAAACCGCTTACAGGAACGCCAACTCTATAGTTATACCGTGGAACCGGTGTGAGGTTACAAACTACGAGTATGATGTCTTTCGTAGTGTCTCCTTTTCGGATGAAGCTGATAACACTCTGTTCCCAGTCATTAAAGTCTATCCATTCAAAGCCATCAAGTTCAAAATCCAGTTCATGCATGGCTGGTTCTCTTCTGTAGAAGTTATTGAGATCTCGCACCCATCGCTGAACACCCTGATGTGGCTGATACTGAAGAATATGCCAGTCTAAACCCTCGTCGTGTTCCCACTCTCGCCATTGTCCAAACTCTCCACCCATGAATAAGAGTTTCTTGCCGGGATGGCCGTACATGTAACCAAAAAGGAGGCGGAGATTCGCAAATTTTTGCCAGTCATCACCGGGCATTTTGCCAATAAGCGAACCCTTTCCATAAACAACTTCGTCATGAGAAAGTGAGAGCACAAAGTTTTCGGTGAATGCATACCACATGCTGAATGTAAGCTCGTTGTGGTGATACTTTCGATAAATGGGGTCCTTGGAAAAGTACTCAAGGGTATCGTGCATCCAACCCATATTCCACTTCATACCAAAACCAAGACCACCTACGTAGGTAGGCCTTGTAATCATAGGCCAAGCTGTTGATTCTTCGGCAATGGTTTGAATATCGGGATATACGCGATAAACCTCCTCGTTAAGTCTTTTGAGAAAGGTAATGGCTTCTATATTTTCTCTTCCACCATATTTGTTCGGGATCCACTCGCCTTCTTTCCTGGAGTAGTCTAGGTAAAGCATGGATGCTACCGCATCGATCCGTGGGCCATCTACATGATATTTCTCCAGCCAAAAGAAGGCGTTGCTAATAAGGAAATTTCGCACCTCATTTCGTCCATAGTTGAAGATATAGCTATGCCAGTCAGGATGAAATCCCTTCTGGGGATCGGCATGCTCGTAGAGATAGGTACCATCAAAATAGGCCAACCCATGCTCATCCCCTGGAAAGTGGGAGGGAACCCAGTCTAGGATCACACCAATCTCATGCTGATGAAGATAATCAATCAGGTACATAAAATCCTGGGGTGTTCCATATCGACTGGTTGGGGCAAGGTATCCGACTGTTTGGTATCCCCAAGAGGCGTAGAAGGGGTGTTCCATAACGGGCGTGAATTCTACATGGGTGAAACCCACGTCTTTTACATATTCGGCGAGATGTTTAGCCATTTCTCTGTAAGTGAGAGATCTGTTGTTCTCTTCGGGTACCCTTCGCCAAGATCCAAGGTGTACCTCATAGATGGTAAAGGGAGCGTTAAGTGCGTTATATCTGTGACGGTTTTTCATCCATTCTTCATCATTCCACTCATAGCTTAAATCCCACACTATGGAAGATGTTTTTGGTGGTACCTCCCAGTAAAAGGCACAGGGATCTCCCTTCTCAACCCGATAATTTTTATACTTCGAAACTATGTGATACTTATAAAGGTCGCCATGACCGACACCAGGTATAAAGCCTTCCCAAATGCCAGAACCGTCCCATCGTACACTTAAAGGATGTGATTCCGGGTTCCATCCATTGAAATTACCGATGACAGATACATTGGCCGCGTTCGGAGCCCACACGGCAAAAAAAGTGCCTGTGATACCATCCACCGTCATTACATGGGAACCCAATTTTTCATACAATCGGAAGTGATTTCCTTCCTTGAAGATATAAATATCGTATTCTGTGAGGAGACTCACATCATATGCTACGGTGCTTTTACTCTTTTCCATTTTCCTCACTTGCTTTTTCTTTTTCGTCACAATATCTCCTTAAGATATACTTTACTACTCGGATTGAAATGATACTCCAATCTGGTCAGTTGTTGAGGTTCATATCCGAGCTCAATATAATCATTTAATCCGTTTATAAATCTAGAGTTATCGTATTCTTTCTTGCATACTCTTTTGCTTCATTTTCATCCTTGAATATTTTTAACACATCATACTCGTATAATCCTGTTTTTCCATCTATAACAAATTCGTCCATGGGACGTGTAACATTACCTGACTCGAAATAAAATTTCACCAAACAGATTTTCTTTTCTTCTGCCATTATTCTGCATTTCTCGCATCGTCTAGGTCCCCTCGCACAATGGGGGATGATCATTCTCCGAATAATGTAATCTGAATCTATTTTCAATTCCTCACAAAAAAATTGCTTTACTCGAAGCACTATTTTCTTGACGCTTGTATAATATACTATATTTCGCCCTGCTTTATATATGAATATGAAAAGATATCAACAAGCAGTGTTCAAGCCCGAGCTTCCACCCAATTCAAACATTACAGAAGCTTCCCAGCAACGCCACTAATTGAGCTTATTTTTTGTTCAATTCTGCCTGAGTTTTTCTACCGCATTCAAATCTTGCAAAATGGAAAAAGAAACCGTCGATGACATTCAGAGCTTGGTAAAGAGAGTGGAATACATAATAATAGGGAGTAAATTAGAACATGAAATCATGATCGATCAAATCGGCAGTTTTAAGGGTGAAAGAATGGGGAAAATTCAATGACCGACTGTTAAGGAATGCGAGAAAACACACTACAGTCGAAAGATGCTTAAAATTCGAAAAATGATTCCCAAATTAGACGAACATGAGGAACTCCCTGTGTTGGCAATGTTGTTGCTGGATTTCGTCCATATGACTGGCACAATAGCAAAATTTATACAGAAATAGACATAAAAGATGAAACTATACTGTTTTTAATAAAAAATCATCACGAAAAAGATCTATGTCATTCGCAGGTGTGTCGTTTGAAGGAAAAAAAAGAAGGAATTCATATAGATCCATGGGGAACAACAACAATAGAGGACTATGAAAGGCTGATTGTTGACTTTGGAATAGAGCCATTTGATGATGAAATAATAAAAAAATTACGAGCTAACAAGTACATGCGAAGAGGTTTAATTTTTGGCCACCGAGGCTTTGATGTTGTGCTCGATGCTATCCTGAACGAAAAACCTTTTGCGGTTATGTCGGGGATAAAAAACAGTGGTCCTTTCCATTTGGGTTCATTAATGACGGCCAGTGAAATAGTTTACTGGCAGCAAGAATATGGAGTATTTGCTTCTTATTGCATTGCTGATTATGAAACCTATGCGGATAACCGAATTCCATATGATGAGAGCCTAGAAATTGCAATTGATAATGCTGCAGATATCTTAGCTCTAGGTTTAGACCACAAAAACTCACATATTTACCGGCAATCTGCAGAAGAAAGAGTTATGGAGCTAGCCTTGTTAGCCGGGGCTAATGTGACTACTGCCACAATGAGGGCCGTATACGGCGAGATAACGAATTTTGGGCTTTATTTAAGTGCCTTAATTCAAGTAGCTGACATTTTACTGCCTGAAATTGATGATTTCGGAGGGCCAAAGCCGGTAATTGTTCCGGTTGGAGCAGATCAAGATCCTCATATTCGCTTGACTAGGGACATAGCCAAAAAATTGAGAACGAAATCAGGAAAAGCGTTTGTCACACCATGTGGAACCTTTCATAAACTAATGAAAGGATTAGATGGAAGCGACAAAATGAGTAAAAGGAATCCGATGAGCTATTTTGATTTAAATGAAGACTTTGAAAGCATAGAATACAAATTGGACAACGCTTTCACTGGTGGCAGGCCAACTGCAGAGGAACAAAAAAAATTAGGGGGAATCCCCGAAATATGCCCGATATATGAGCTATGTATGTTCCATTTTGTTGAAGACGATAAAAAAATGATCGAAGTATACAATGATTGTAAGGCAGGAACCCTTCTATGTGGTGAACATAAACAAGAGGTTATAGAAATGGTTCTAAACTGGCTCAAAGAACATAGAAGGAAAAAGGAACAAAAAATTGATTTTGCAAGAGAAATTTTATTAGGCTAACTTAACTTAGCTATTAGGTGAGTAAGTGTTAATTATTTAAGGGGAAATATGGAAAGGGAATGTAAAATCCCTTAATAACATGAAAGGTATTAGTATTATTTCCCCTTTTTAACAATAAATAGCCATATATCGCAGTTAATCATATAAAAGCCCAAAATGACTGATTACCGTTCACGTTAGGTTAGTTCAATCTGGAGCGTGTCCTTCATTAATCGTAAGCATATCTAGTTCCACTGTGGTACAGTATGGAATATATCCTTTCTCCTTTGCCAACGTGTATGCTTCATCTATATATTCCTGTTTATTACAATAATCAACTGTCAAGACGAGTTTATTTGCAGCTACAGCCATTTCCAAGTATGCCTCGATTGCTTCCTTATGGTATATGGAAGTTCGTTTGTTTGTGGCTTCAAAGTATACTTCTTCTCGCCCTATTCCAGTCAGTGCGTCGAGAAATTTCTCATTTTCAACGAGTTCCTCTGCATTCTGGACAAAAATTCCAAAGTCTTTCAGACCCTTCGTTTTATGTGCGTAATCTGAAATGGCAACAACGAAATTGATCATATCTTCTCGTGCATTGGAATAGCCACGCTCTTCATAGTATTGATATGCGTCAATAATGTCTAAGTATACACCATCAAACCCTACATCTATGATCTTATCCAAGTAACTATTTGGTGATCCAAAAATAATGCTTTGCCACTCCGCATACCAATATTTCACCTTATAATTTCCTGTCCAATCTGGATTTTCTTCACCTAACCATTCAGGTGAACTGGGGCTCCAATCGTCTTGCCAATAATATCGATAGTCTTCTGCTTCACCGATGCTGAGATATGCAATAATAACCTTAGAACCTCCTGGACCACTTTTTAAAGCTGCTACATCACTACGGGTAAATTCATCAGAAGCTTTTCCATTAGAAGAATAATCCAAGACAAGTAAATCAAATTTAGTTGCACGAATTTCCTCTATGTTAATATTTTGTAGTTGATATGCCCAATCATTTATATCCGTCCATTTACTTGAAACTTGCATTTCCTTCAAAAAAAGATAAGAAGTAGATATGAGTGAAATAGCTACTAAAAAGATGATGATTAGGCGAACTCGTTTCATTGACAGATCTCCGCTCATCTCAAGGAAATAGATAATATTGTTGTAGATAAATACAAAAAATATTACACTTACTAATTCTAAACGCTTTTTTCCATGAAATAAATCAAAATCATTCTCTTCTTTGTTAGATGAAAAACAAGAAAAGAACCGAAAAAATATCGCTGTGGACAAATTATAGAGATGTCTCAAAGGGAAAATTTAAAAGAAATACAAAAAATATTCTACAAGAGACCCCACTTAATTTTTCTTGAGGTGATCCTTTTGGCCATGATACAAGCAGGAGCATCTACAGTAGGTATAACCTGTAAGGATGGAGTCGTTTTAGCTTCTGAGAAAAGAGTAAGTTGGCCTGGCAGTTATTTTGTGTCATCACGAGCTGGTAAGAAAGTTTTCAAGATTACTGAAAGAATTGGAGTAACTTTTGCAGGATTAATTTCAGACATGCAAATGATTGCTAGAATCATCAAGGCACAAGCAAATCTCTTCCAATTCGAGCATGAAAGGACTTTTCCTGTTAAAAATGCAGCAAAATTATTATCAAACATCTTATTTAACCGAAGATACTACCTCCCCTACTTTGCTGAAACAATTATTGGTGGAATTTCTGAAGGAGAGGAACCAGAACTTTATGTACTAGATCCTATTGGATCGTTAATTAAAGACAAATACACATCCGCTGGAACTGGAGCAGCAATAGCTATCGGTATTGTTGAAGATGCCTATAAAGACGATATTACCGTTGAAGAAGGGAAAGAATTGGCAATAAGGGCAATTAAAACAGCTACAGCAAGAGATGCAGCAAGTGGAGATGGATGTGACATATTGGTCATTACAGAGAAGGGAATCGAAGAATTTTTTGAACCTTTAGATGTTTGGAGCTCCTAGTAAAACATTATTCTGCATTTCTATCCAATTTTTTTTATGATAGAATGCAAAATGTAGAAATATAAACATTTAATTTCTACTAAATATTTTCTTTCTAATCAATTTCTCATAAATTTTTTAATCTCTATTGTACTTTTTTTTTCCAGAATTGATTGGAACCTTTCATTTTTAAAAAACAAAAGAAAATTAACTTAAAACTACTTTGAGGGGACGTCTTGAGTTATAATATTTGTCCAAATTGTAGAAGAGAAATTCCAGTGGGATATTCTAGTTGCCCATATTGTAAGTATGACTGGGGTGTGAAAGTTGATCCTTCTACTCTATCGCCAATATACCAAAGAACTCTCGGTGCAATTGTTTCAATTGGAAAACCAGGCAAAATCAAGGTTTCAGATCTTTTCAAGAAGATTGGAATAGATAAACCATCTATAATTAAAATAATTAGTGATCTTGTGAATTATCGACTGATATCTGGTGCTTTTGACAAAAAGCAAAATGAATTTCTCCTTTATGGCTCAAATATTCCATGGAAATCATTAGATGACTTAAGAGGCAAGGCTTTGGAGTCGGTAGGAGCTTTACAAGCGTACAGGAAGATAAAAATAAGGAATCTAGAAAAAAAAGTAGGCTTAGATCAATATACTTTAAGGAATTTAATTCTTGAATTGGCTGGACAGGGATATTTTCGCGTCATAATGCATCAAGATGAAATAACCCTCACTTATATTCCTGCTATAGATTCTAAAAAATTTTTCAGGCATATTTCACAGTTGGATTACAGGTCAAAATTGTTTATTGGGATGATACTTTTACATAAGAAAATCAAGTTAGATGAAATTCCAAAAATCATAGGAATAAAAGATAAAATACGAATTGAAGAAATGATTTTTACACTTCTTACACAGGGCTTCCCAGGGCAGCTAAAGTATGATACTTTTACTATGACTGGTGAACTTCCACTTCCATTGAAAGAACAGAAGGATTTGATTTTTGAAGGTGTTAAGAAAAAATTATTCGGTGTAATTATTGCACATAAAGAACTTAGCTTAAAAGAGATCGCTCAAAGGGTGAGCTTAAGAGTTGAGGATGTTAAAAAAATACTCTATGAATTTGCAATTGACGGCATAATTCAAGGAACAATCAAAAATGGCAATTTCTACTTAAAACACTATCCATACATCACACCTATTAACTATGTTTATCAATTACCTTTAGATCAAAAATTAATAGCTGGAATGTTATTAACGCATGGAAAGGCTAGTTTGCCCGAAATTAGTAAAAGACTTAAGATGCCAATTCAAAAAGTGCGAGATTTTTTCTATGATTTAATTAGCAATGGTACCTTAATGGGTAGTTTCTATAATAATTCGTTTGCCATAACTTACGCCCCCGTATTAACTGTAAGAACACCTGCTCAACTAGGAAAATATTATCCGTATCTAGTTGATCTTTTAGCAAGATATCAAAGGATAAAACTAAAGAATCTCGCTAAAAATCTAGGAATCGAAAAGGAAGCAATTGATGATATGATTTATTTACTTGTAGCTGAAGGAATCATTCAGGGATTCATCAAGAAGGCCCTTTTTGTCTTGCGAGGCGGACCTTTCGAACCAAAACCTGTTGAACCAGTTGTGGCACCTAAAGAAGTCACAAAAACTCCAGAGATTTATGCTGAACCACCTGTATCTGCTTCTGTCGATGAACCTATCCCTGAAAGGATTACCACCCCTGTACTACCCTCTACTTCCATTCCAATCGAAGAATTGTCCATAGATGAGTTAAAGGCCAAAAAAATAGCCTTAGAAGAATTATTATTGAAATTGGAGGGGCAACTCGAATCAGGTGAAATTTCCACTGATAATTATATGCGAATTTATACTCGATATCGATCAGATTTAGCTTTGATTGATCAAAAGCTAGCTAGAATTGAAATAGAAGAAATCCCTATTCCGGATTTTGAAGAACATAAATGTCTTTTCTGCGGTGAAAAAATGCCTGAGGGTGCAGAATTATGCCCCAATTGTGGTGGAGAAAGAGAAAAATGCAGTGTTTGCCTTTTAGACATTGAATACGGTGAAGATTTTGCCAAATGTCCTGAATGTGGTGTTTTTTCACATAGCGATCATTTACTTGAATGGTTAAAAATCAAAGGATTTTGTCCAAATTGCAGGACTGAACTCAAACCCGAGGATGTTCCCACACTCTAACTCATCAACAAAGGGATTAACTGAAAATAAGGGGTAATTTCATCTTCTAGCAAAGGTATAATTATTGACATCCTCACCGTCCTAAACATTACTTGATAAAGTTCGATCAATTAGGTTCATCAACCCTGTATGAATGGGAGTCTTTTTTCGAAGAGTATTTACAAGGATCGTAATTCTTCTAGAGAAAGACACCTCTTTATTTTTTTCGTCGTTTATTTGGTGTGTAACTTTTGTCTATGTCTCATACTTTGCCAAGTATTGTGAAGACAGAATTCTTGTGAATTTTTTACAAAAAGGTTTATTATTTTGGTGTGATATGATAATATAACAATAAAAATGATTATTGTTTCGAGCATGGAAAAATAACGTAATTAACGAATAAGAATCTGTAACTAGTCCGAATAAGAATCTGTAACTAGTTAAGTCTTCTGAGGGTAATTTGCGGTCTGTCTATATCTATACGATCATAAAGATACCCTCTTCGAATAATCAGATTACGTCAAGTTTCCAAGTTATCTACAAAAGGTAACCCAAATCCTCTCTACCACACAAACTTAATAGTTACCAGAACTCAAAACACTTTCTCAAAATTTTTGAACAGATTGGGGTAAGTTCAAATGGGCGATGAAATAGGAAAAATTTTTGGTCGGATCTTTGAAGATGAAACACGAGATGAAAAATTCGAACAACTATCTGCTATGATCACAAAGATTTTTGATATTATCGTACAATTCATCGAAGTTTTGGAACAAAAAGTTCATACGGTAAGCTCACAACAGGAAATGCTTACAAGAGAAATTCAATTTCTTAAAACTGTAAGCGTCCCACAGAGAACGCATGTCACACCCACTGAACACCTTCCCACTGCTCAACCCCATCAACCACTACCTGTCACTACTCCTCCACCTGGACCACCCTCTCCACTGGGTCCAACTCCTCCACTTGGACCACCCTCTCCACTGGGTCCAACTCCTCCACCAGGAACCGCCCCTCCACCAGGAACCGCCCCTCCACCAGCAGCTCCACCCACAGACAGTCCCATGGGTCTCCGCATGGCATTGCAACAGGAATTGAAAGATGCCTTCAAAAAGCTAAAAACCAGAGAAAAAGCAGAAAGAGAGCTCTAGAACTTTTTTTCTAAGTTTTTTAAATCCTTCTTTTTTCGATTATATAAATACGAAATACTGGCGCTTTGGCACTTCAACAGAAAATGCTTGAAGGATATATCAACACTTTAGCACGGCAACTGGAAATGCATACAAGAGAAACTCAAATTCTTAAAGATATGAGCATCGAACAGAAAACGCGTAGCACACCCATTGAACACCTTCCCAAAACTGAACCACAAGACTTATCTTTTCAAATTTTTAAAAAATACTAAAGAAAAGTTTTAACCTTAATCGGCGGGAAGTCTCCTTCCGAGAGGGAGGGGATGAGAGCCGAATAGTTTATATATTATTCAACATCTATCATTTTTTGAGTAGGGAGGGACCACCCCGAAGTCAAGCTTGTGGAAACCGAGTCCTCCGTAACCTTCCGCAAGGAAGGGATCGAGTCTGATCGTAGAAGCAGTAACCTCTTAGTGACTTCCAGCAAAACGCTCCCTGAAACAGAGGCTATGTAGGAATAGCATGGAGGAAAAGTTGGAAGCCCCATGCGATAGCGTGTGGAGGGGGTCACTTCCCTATTAACCCACATTTGTTGGAGTATAGGAGATCAATAAATTGCCGAATGAAAACACTCAAAAAGTGCGAGTTTCAATCGGCACTGCTCAAGTTCTAGGACTAACCAGATTGAGGGCAAACGTAGCACCAACCACTGCATATTTAATGTCGTATCATAATTCCAAATGTATTGCAAATTGTGCATTTTGTCCACAAGCTCGGGATTCAACTTCTGATTTAGATCTGCTATCAAGAATTATATGGCCGATTTATTCGATTAAAGATGTATTGCCTAAGCTAGCAAGCGCGTTTGAAAACAAGAAATTGTATAGGGTATGCATTCAGTCCCTTAATTTTCTTGGATTTTTTGAATATCTTTCAGACTTGGTGAAAAAAATTACTGAGATTAGTAAAATTCCAATTTCAGTTTCTTGTCAACCCATGAATCTAGACCAGATCAAAAAATTAAAAGATTTAGGCGTAGATAGATTGGGCATTCCCATAGATGCTGTAACTAAGGAAATTTTTAATAGAATCAAAGGAAATGAGGTAAATGGTCCTTACTCTTGGGAAAAAGTCTTAAAAACTCTAAATGGCGCAGTAAAAATATTTGGCAACAAAAAAATAAGTACTCACATAATAATTGGTCTTGGAGAAAGTGAAAAGGAGACACTTCGAACAATTCAAAGGGTTTTTGATATGAATGTCATACCTGGCCTCTTTGCATTCACACCTGTTGAGGGTACAGCTTTAGAAAATTTAGAACGCCCATCCCCTGAAAAATATAGAAAAATCCAATTAGGCAGGCATCTAATTGTTAACAGAAAAATTAAATTTGAGGAAATGTCTTTTGATCGATATGGAAATATTATCGATTTTGGAGTTCCTTCAGATGAATTGCATATGTATATAGAAACAGGAATACCGTTCATGACAACTGGTTGCCCTCATTGCAACCGTCCATTTTATACTGAATCTCCTAGAGGCCCAATTTACAATTACCCAACCTCCTTATCTGAAAAAGACATAGAACAGATAAAGAACCAAATTAAGATTTAAAAATTAAACAAGGTGGAAATGATGGAAGAATGGAGGCTAATTGATCTTGAAACCCACGATGCTGCAATGAATAT
>JAECRX010000170.1 GCA_016292335.1 Candidatus Sifarchaeum subterraneum
ACACCTGCGCCTGCAAAGAGACCAGTTTGGAAGTTGTTTGTAGGATATATTCCAGCCTCGTTGATGACATTCACTAACAGTGCTGTTCCGAGAGTTTGTAACCCTCCTCCATGTTTTGTAATATCACTTTCCTGCATGACTTTATTGGTTCTTCTGACTGACTCTCTGAATGCTTTTCTGTCATCGACATCGACATCAAACACTGATCCAAAAGCTGCAATTGCTTTAAGGTTCTTGGAGCCCATAACTGCACCTCCTCCACCCCTACCTGCTGCTCTGTGATCTCTGTTCATTATGCAGGCTAGGAGGTTCTGTTTTTCGCCAGACGGGCCGCATTGGGCAACAGCGGCCTCTCCATGGGTGTCTCCTTTAATTTCGGCTTCTGCTTCCCAAACATCCTTTCCCCAATATTTTGAGGCATCTCTGAGTTCAGCTTCTTCATCATGGCACCAGAGCATTGTTGGTTTAGCTGCTTTTCCTGTTATGACTACCCAGTCATAACCTGCAAACTTTAGGTGGGGGCCGAAGTCTCCTCCGCAATGTGAGTCCAATACTGTACCTGTTAAGGGACTAAGTGTGGAAACACTGAATCGCCCAGGGCTTGGGGCCCAGGTTCCTGTAAGTGGGCCTGTAGCGAAGATAATAATATTGTCTGGTCCCAGTGGGTCTGTTTTTGGCTTAAGTCTGTCATAGAGAATTTTTACACCGATACCTCTACCACCGAGGAACTTTTTGGCTAGGTCCATGTCCGTATCTTTTATTTTAAGGTCACCGGTTGTTAAGTTAAGATCTATCCATTTTCCAGTATAGCCTCGTGGCATTTTTTATCCTCCACGTGGGTTTGTTTTTTTGGTATTTATAGTGTAGTATTTCTCTACAATAATATTTAAGCTTAAGTATGTTCATTCATACATATCGGTCCCGTCAACCATAATTGTCACCATAGTTGCCAACCGTAGTTATATTATATTCAGTAAAAAGGGATTGACAGAAAAAGAGGACGACCAAGCATTCTTACTTGAATATGGATAGCACCAAAATTTTAAAAAACTCGATAACAAAGCCTAAGAACATATTTATTGGGGGGTATAATACCCAAACTATCTGACAAATAGGTTAACATTAGTCACAAAAACGTTTCATTCGAAACCTGAAAGTACTTAGAAATGTTGTGTCTGAAGGATTTGATAAAAGCCATCGATTCTAACAAAAGTGAGGCAGATCAAGTATTATAATATGAGATATCCATCAATCGTCTATAGAAGATAGACCTAACATCCCGCAGCTCCTCCGATAGGGTGTAATCACCAAAAAAGAATGAGAAGGAACCTCAAAAAAACGGATGAAACGCAATAATTTACCTCATCGGTAGGCAGGCGTGTTTTCTCGCTCGATAATCATAAAACTTGTCTATTTTATCCCCCAGCTATCGGAGGGAAGATTGCTACTGCATCGCCACCGTTAAGGAACGTTTCGAGGTTTTTTATGAACTTAATGTCATGACCGTTGACAAAAATATTAAAGAATTTTTTAAGCTGTTGTGTTTCTTCATCATAAATTTTCACACGGACTTTATCTCCAAATTTTTGAAATAAGATCTCAAGAAGATCTCTGAGAGTAGCATTATCTTCCAATCCTACTTCCAATTGCCTTACTCCGAAAACGTCTCTTAACCCACCAAAAACTTTTACTGTAATGTTTTTCAAGTCGATCCCTCTATTGTGGATTGATTTTTTTTCCCCTTTATTATTAGAAAGCATCTTATTTAATTTTTCCGTTTTGACATAATGAAACCATCACTAAATTTAAAACCATTAAAAACTTTTGGTGTTAGCCAAAATTTTCGTTGAAAATTTTACTTAATTCAATAATTTCCCCTTCTGGTAAATCTTTTGTTTGGTATCCTAGCCTAGATAAAACAGATACTCCGAAAGCAAATTTTTTATAAGTAACATAAAAATCTCGCCACGTTGGCATAGTTAGCGTTATTCCCCATTGGGACGGATGCAAGAAACGAGGACTAACAGGTTCTAGCACTATGGGGTTACAAACCATGTTAATAACCATGGGGTATTTTTCCTTAATTTTATAGCAAAACATTAATGTCTGTTTGAAATCCTCATAAGTTTCTTCAGAAAGACCAGATGTAAAATACAACTCAATAGGTACGGTCTCTTCTTTTGCATGATCTAGCCAATGAAAAAATTGGGCATTGTCATAGAAAAAACTTCTGTTAATTTTTCTAATCTTTTCCGACCCTGATTCTGGGCTGAGAGTTATTGTAGAGAATAGAGGATTGAAGGTTTTTTTGAATTCTTTTAGGAGAGAGGAATCAGACAAGCTCCATAAGAGAAATTGAGCGCCAATATCTATTTTTTCTCGCCTGATTTTGTCAAATAATTCGAGATAATAATTTCGGTTGGAGGGATATGGATCAAAGTCGATATAAAGACAGGATATCTTCATTTCTTCAAATCTGCTTATTGTTTCAAGAACCTTCTCTGTAGACCGAAAGATTGGAGACTCACGACCTGAAATAATTTTATATGCGTTACTTCCACCCCCACAATATGAGCAATTTGCAGTACATCCTCGTCCAATACAAACCCAACCCTGCGTTTTGAGTTTTGGTTGAAGAGCATCGTTTTCTGACGTTAGTTTGATGTAATTATGCCAATTTTCCATTAGAGGAAGATTAGAATAACATAAGTCATTTAAATCTTGTGTGCTTGCGATATATCGATTTTTGCTTTGTTTTATGGATTTTCCATCTCGATATAACAAATTTGGAACATTCTCCAATTTGTGTGTTGAAATTTGTCTCATTAACTCAAGGATAGGAATCTCAGCATCACCACGTATAACAGCATCAACTGAATTCGAATGTTCTAATATTTCTTCCGCAAAAAAGGAAGCAGTAAAACCTCCAAGAACTACAAATGCATTTGGAGTCGTTTCACGTGAAATGTCAGCGATTTGGATGGCGTCATAACCATGGGCATACCAATGTAAATCGATGCCTACAACAGTTGCATCATACTTTTCCAATATTTTATCTACACTAAAAGAGTGGTCCAGCATTCTTTCTAGTCCTGTATGAATTATTTTGACAGAATATCCTTCTCTCTCAAGTAAATCAGCAATCGCAATTGTTCCCATTGGCATGATAACATTTCGAATACGGTCTTCCACCTGTGGAGAACCACGTTGACGAACTCGCATGGTTGTTGATGGGTGGAGAAACAAACAATCAAGTTTACTCATTCTTAGCACCTTTTTTCAAGATTTTGAACATGTGAATGTTCTTAAAATCATATTTCTCCAGAAAATTTTTCATAAAAGTCTGTTCATCTGATATTGAAGTTATTTGGCAGTTTTCTAACCTTCTTTGTTTCATTTGTTGTAAAACATGAAGGAAAAGGGCATTCAACAACTTTTCGTCATTTACCTTAAATGCCCAGTCAAAAATTTTTCCAATGCTAAACTTAAAGGTTTTCAGGAGATCGGGGAATAATGTTGGGGTAGGATGTTTTTGGACAATACC
>JAECRX010000020.1 GCA_016292335.1 Candidatus Sifarchaeum subterraneum
CTTTGTTCTGTGGTAATCAGTTTCAGTTAACTTCAATCCTTTCTTTTTGATATACTATGACTTTTCTGGAAAAGAAGAGAACATCAATTTATCCTAAATAGCTGAAAAGGGTAGAAAATATTTTGATTCCCCAATCGTTGAAAGAGATGAAATTTTGAGGAAGAAATAATGGATAAAATTATTGAAGGCTTTTTCATAGAAAGCATCGATAACCTTTTCTTCGACGTAAAGGGATTAATTCATCCATCTGACAAGATTATAGCTTTCATCCGATATTTCTTAGATGATCAAGGAGATAGGGAAAAAGAAGGAAAAAGATACTCGAAAGTATATTCTTTAAGTGAGCGCGCAAAATTCCTACAAAATAACTTTCCGGAATATTTATCTTTTGACGAGGTGTTGAACACCGAAATTCAAGCTGTTCCAATAAAAAACATAAAAAAAGTGTATGATCCAAGTTTGAAAACAAAAGAACTGATGTTCAAAGAAAAAAAGCTTGATTTTGTTGAAAGACTTTCTATGAAATTTGTGAAATTTCTTATTGATGAAACTAAATTGAAAATAGATGATATTGGAATAACTGGCTCAGTTCTTATTGAACTTCATACTCCTAAATCTGATATAGACCTTGTAATTTATGGTACTGAAAAAGGGAAAAAGGCTTATGAGGCTCTAGAAAGAACATTTGAAGATAAATCCAGCTTCATTAGGCCATATGACGATAAAGGATTGCAAAAACTTTACAAATTCCGTTCGAAGGATACTTTAATTGAATTCGAAGATTTTATACGAATTGAAAGGAACAAAAAGCTTCAGGGAACCATAAATGGAAAAGATTTTTACCTGAGACTCGTTAAGGACAAAAAAGAAGTAAAGCATTCTTATGGTGATATAATTTTCAAGCCTATGGGATTTGTTGCTATAACTGCTGTTATTGAAGACGATTCGGAATCTATATTCACCCCTTGCAAATATCGAATCAGAAGTTCTAAAGTTGTTGAAGGTGTAGACATAAAACAATCTAAAATTGAAGAAATCGTTTCCTTTAGAGGAAGATTTTGTGAAATAGCTAAATTGGGCGAAAAGATTTTTGCTACTGGCAAAGCTGAATTGGTAATTGACTTAACAGAAAACAGAAATTTTTATCGGTTACTAGTCGGAACAAGAAAAGAAGATGTTATTATTACACGTTGAATAAGCACTAAAGGGAAAGTTGTAAAGATTTAACCAAATTATCCTGCTACTTGTGAACACAATGATTTGGAAAGATAAGGATTACATTATTGATAGTTTAGGGAACATATTCATGGTATTTGGAGTCCATCACACACCATCTACTGCAACTTCGTTGTTAAAATACATTCCATCCCCAGATGGGAAATGGGTTAGACGTAATAGAACTTATAAAAGGGTATTGGAGCATGAAGCAGATCAAATTCCACAGTCTATAAATGCTGCACGAAATATTGATCCAATCTACGTTGGTAATTTGTTACCCTTTAATATTGAATTTACATTCGTTCCAGTAAGTCGGATGGTAGAATATTATAGACCTGAAGAGAAATTATCTGAAATTCTTGAAGCAGAACATTTAAAATCTGTTGAATATGCAGTAAAAGAAATAACATTTTCTCTCATTGACATTGCAGATATCCGAGTAGAAGATATTGGGGTAACAGGTTCAATTCTTTTAGATATGTTTATGCCATTTTCGGATATTGATATAACTATTTATGGAATTTCTAACGTTTCAAAATTAATCAATTCCATTGAGGAAATATATGACTCAAACTCTTATATTTCGAGAGTGAATTTGAAAGATTTCGAAAATTCTATAAAACGTTTTGCGAGAAAGTGTAACATAAAGTTTTCAGAGGCGAAAGCCTATATTGAAAGAAAAAAGTGGTTAGCAAATTACAAAGATAAACGTTTATCGTTCATGTTCGTTAGAAAACCAAATGAGACCAAAAAATTTTGGAATGAGAAAAAATACGTTTCGATAGGACCAATTGAAATAACAGCAACGGTAATGGACGTTTCTGAAAGTCTCTTCAATCCTTCAATCATTTCTATTTCAGATATAGTAATAATAGATAGACATTATGGAATAGATTCAAAGGAAATCTTGCGAATTTTATTTTTCGAAACAGCCTTATCAGGTTATGTATACTCTGATGAGAAAATTCGGATTAGAGGGTTACTCCAAAAAGTTGAAAGAACATATGACGAGTTTTATCAGATACTAATAGGTTCAAAAGAATTAAAGCATTGGGATACGATTCGACTACTTGAGGAAGCCGTGAAAAGAGCGGATATAGCATTTTTTTCTGATTCCGGATGAGGTGTCGCCAGATGTCTACTATGAAAAGCTTAAACCGGAGATTAAGAAAAAAGATCATTTTATTCTGGAATGTCAAGTGACTCATAGTATAGATTAAAGTTATCGATGATTTTTATCGTTTTAAAAAAATATCTAGGGCGGATGGCCTGGCCTTCCATTCACCTAGGAATTCCTCGTTGGTCTCCAATCAAAATCAGAAGCCCAATAGATTTCAGTACTGCAAAAACGGAATGAAGACCAATAACGGTCAGCATAACTGACCAATCCGAACTGAACCTAGAGTCGACAGACCAAGGCGTTAAGGAATAGAGGGCGCTATCTTCTTCGCTGCGAGAATCCCAACTTTTTTAAGCTGTACTTCAACTCTATTTTTGAGTTTTCTGGTTTATGACAGCTATATTTTGTCATATAGAGTCATAACCTCGACTCTATTATCAAGATTGACGAAATCTTCGAAAAATCAATTTGAGTGAAATGGAATCTAAGGAATGACGTGCTAAAATGTCGCTCAGGTCGATGTTTGCTGGCGTTGTGAAGACGTACGACTTCCTCAATAGAATAATAACATTCGGACTCGATAATATGTGGCGAAAAAGTTGTGCCAAAGAATGTACATCTGGTAACGTTGTGCTTGATCTCTGTTGTGGAACTGGCGATCTCGCATTATATATCGCAGAGTACGCAACCCCAGAGACGCAGGTGGTTGGACTCGACTTCAATAAGGGGATGCTATGGAAAGCACTGAACAAAAGAGCTATGGCAGGACGGAAACACGGGAAGATATACAACGTAAGTTTCATCCTCGCTGATGCTGCCCACCTCCCCTTTAAAGAAGGATGCTTTGATCGAATAGGTATCTCCTTCTCTTTCCTCAATCTTATCTATAAGAACCCGTTAGCGAAGGCTTATCTCAAAGCAGTACTTAGAATACTGGACACTAGAGGAAAATTCGTGTGCGTTGAGACCAGTCAACCGGGATTCCGCCCTTTAAGGATACTCTATCATTTATACCTCAGAAAAGTTGTATCGTTTATTGGTGGGCTTGTGTCAGGACGAAAAGACGCTTACCGCTACCTTGGAAGATCCGCGATAAACTTTCCTCCGGGAGAAAAGATTGTAGAAATGCTATTAAGTACAGGGTTTCGTAAAGCGTTGTTTCAGCCTATGACCTTTGGAGCGGTTGGTCTATATGAGGGGATAAAATAAGCTCTCATACGAATCTTAGTTTTGCTTACCCCGACTCGTCTTCACACTATGCTTCAAGCTTCTTCTTGTGGTGGCCAACAAATTCTTTGATGACTGCATCGTTCCTATAGTTAGGATTTTAGAGTTTCTAGACTCAAAAAATAAAGAAGAGCCAATATGTAGGTGCAACAGGCTCTAAAATTGAGTTGAAAGTAGGTGAGTTCTCCCCCTCGCCGGGGGAGAAAAAAAAACACAATGTGATGTTTCTTGGAGAGA
>JAECRX010000171.1 GCA_016292335.1 Candidatus Sifarchaeum subterraneum
AGTCCTTCCAAATCTCTCTTCATGTCCAATACAAGTGCAAGCTGGCTTCCCTGTCTTTTTCCTCCTTCTTGTACAATTCCTGCACAACCATCGCAACCAATTACCAATATTTTTGAATGATCTTTAGTCATCTCCAGAATATCTCCAAGAGGTTTGCGCCTAACGACAATCAAGAATTTTCCTCCTTTCTTTGTAGTGAGAATTTGACCCACTTAATTATAATAATCCATAATTATATTATTATCTATCTTTTAGAGTTCGCAGCTTTTCTTGTGATCTATCAAAACTTAAGAAATTGGTTTTATAAACTTTCTTAATAGATAGAATTTGCCCATTAAATAAAGTTGAAGGAACAGAAAGAGAAGAGGAGGGGAGGAGGGAGGAATAAAGGATGGTAGTGTAAATATGGAGAGGTGCGTGGGGCTACCACTGATGGGCTTCACCCACTAGTCAGGTAACCTGCACGGCACGCAGGCCCATCGAAGTATTTAAATACCAGACCCACATACTCATAGATTGAGGACACCTGTAGAATCTCCTTTTATTATTTTCGATTGTGAGATGAATAAGAGGAGTCTATAACCTCTTTTATAGCTTTCCTTTTTTAGGCAAAATAATATGTGAAGAAAATGCCGTTAAAGCCTGGACAATGGATTTATTGTCAAACTCACAGTGGGAGCGAATATTATGGGGTTTTTCTCGAAGAAAAAAAAGAAAAAATAGGTCGAAGAAAGAAATGGAAATTTTTAGACATTGGTGGGACTTTCTTTAGAGATGCCTTTTGCGAAAGCTCAAAAATAAGACGTAATTACATAAATCGAATATTTCCATTGAGTAAAATGTATGAAAAAGGAGAAATTGATCCAGAAAGTCTTAACAAAATTTTATTAGGGATAGGAAAAGGAGAATTACTAAGAAAGGTTAAAAACACCTTTAAAAATGATGCTGATTTATATACAACGGCACTTAGTGCATTAGGAGAACTCGAAAGCTATTTAGATAAATATTTTAATCGGAAAGAATTAATAGATCAAATTGAAAAGATACTTACGAATGAAAAATACTTTCATTTATCGGAAGAAGGAAAAAACAATCTAAAACCAAAAGAAACTGATCAAGATTGGCATAATTATTTATCTAAAGGAAATATACGTATCGATCTGCTAAAACAAGAAAAAGTCACGCCAACTGCAGAATCTGTTCTTTTAGAATATAGAAACTGGCTTTTGAGAGAGAAATTAAGGACAACTTGGTATTTCGTTGGAACGAATGCGCATTTAAACGATTCCACTTACAATCTTCTTATTCATGGAAATATATATTTCAAGCCTCCTTTTGGTGCATTCATCACAAAAGCGACACAATTTGTAATTCCCAGTAATGTCGAATTTGTAATGGTGTTTACTTATGGAGGAGCTGATTTGACTGAAGATGAAGTCAAAAAGATGGCATTCGACTTTGATAAATACATGGAACGAGTTTCACCAGATTTCAAGGCGACCGATATACCGATGATTACAGAAATGATGCAAAAAAATACGAGACTTGTAATATTAATTGATCAAGAATCTTCCAAATTAAAAGAAATCGTTAAAAAACACAAAATATTGATTAATATCGAACTAGTAGATCTAGAAACATTTTATTCGTGAACTACCCCCAAACAAGTTGTGGACTTCTTTAATATTGGCTTAATAGACCCTATTTTTGAGAGTCAATAATCCAGCTAACAGAAGTTTATGAATGACAACAAAAAGAATATTCAAAATGATTTGCGCTCCTTCGCTTGTCCCCATAAAACAAAATAAGTTTTTGATCTATGAAGACTTGAAGTTAATAAATTTTGATTAGCCAATTTTACTATGTATTTCCATATCTGGGAGGAAATTATGAATGATTGTCACAGAACAAAAGAGTTTTGAGGAAATTCTGGAGATGTTGGAAGGTTATAAAAATTTAATTCTTGTTGGATGCGGTGGATGTGCTACTAAATGTCTTACTGGAGGTAAAGAACAAATTCAGGAAATGAAACAAAAATTGGAATTACAAGATAAGAAAATTATCAAAACAATTTTTATTGATGACGCTGTTTGTGATCAACGATTTATTCGATTGGAATACTTAGAAAATAGAGAGTTTTTTGAAAAGGCGGATGTTATTCAAGTTTTCGCATGTGGTGTTGGTGCACAAACTGTTTCAGATCTAATTGGCGATCAAATTTTGGTTTATTCAGGAGTTAATACTAGATTTTCCGGTTCTATGGAAAGGATGGGACTCTATTTTGAAAGATGTTCAGCATGTGGAGAGTGTATTTTACATTTAACTGGCGGAATCTGTCCTGTCTCAAGATGTGCCAAAGGACTTCTTAACGGTCCTTGTGGTGGTAGCAAAGATGGGAAATGTGAGATCACAAATTCAAAGATCATTGAAAGCAAAGGTTATGACGTGGACTGTGCATGGTATTTGATCTATGAACGGCTCAAGAAATTCGGAAAATTAGATAATCTGAAAAAAATTTTTCCGGCAAAAGATTGGACTGATGATCAGAAGCCTCAGCAGATAGTCAGGGATCTATTGATAGAATTCATAGAGGCGAATTCTGAATGAGTTCACTCCAAAAAAAATTAGATGAAGGAAAATTCGTGGTCACTGCTGAAATTGGACCGCCCAAATCTGCTGTTGAGGATTCAATTATAGAAAAAGCTAAAATGTTAAAAGAACACATTGATGCTGCAAATGTAACGGATAACCAGCGCGGAGTAGTTCGAATGTGCTCTTTGGCTGGTTGCCATTTATTGGTACATTCTGGCGTGGAACCTGTTATGCAAATGACTTGCCGAGATCGAAATCGAATTGCCATTCAATCTGATATTCTGGGAGCAGGGGCATTAGACATCCCAAATATCCTTATTGTTACAGGAGATCACGTACTTCTTGGAGATCATCCAATGGCCAAGTCCGTTTATGATCTTGATTCGATTCAAACGATTCAAATGATTAAACTCATGAGAGATGAAGGTGTAGATTTCGCTGGAAATGAATTGAAATCTCCTCCTAATCTCTATATTGGTGCAACTGCAAATCCCTATGCAGATCCTTATGAATTACAAATCTTACGGCTTGAAAAAAAAGTGGAAGTAGGAGCCCAATTTATTCAATCACAAGCTGTTTATGATTTGGAACGTTTTGAACAATTTCTTGATGATGTCCAGTATCTTGATGTTAAAATACTGGCTGGAATTGTCCCGTTAAAATCGGACGGTTATGCTAGATTCATGAACAAAAGAATTCCGGGAATTAGAATCCCACAAGACATGATAGATAGACTGACAAAGGCAAAAGATAAAGAACAAGAAGGCATTCAAATGGCAATAGAAACTTGTATTGAGCTTAAAAAAATGAAAAGAGTTGACGGGATACATATAATGGCAATATTCTGGGAGGAAATTGTTCCAGAAATTGTTCAAGGCGCAAAACTTCGATAGGTCTTCATTATTTTTGATATAGCAAGAAATCTATTTGTTAAAAAATAGAATATTGTATTTAGATAAACGTCTTTTAACACACTTCGAAATTCGAGCTTCTCGGCTAAATTTCT
This sequence comes from Candidatus Sifarchaeum subterraneum, assembly GCA_016292335.1. GTDB lineage: Archaea > Asgardarchaeota > Sifarchaeia > Sifarchaeales > Sifarchaeaceae > Sifarchaeum > Sifarchaeum subterraneum. The sequence continues at coordinate 3,599 of JAECRX010000171.1, forward strand.
TTACTTAAAAAATTCAAATTTTTGTTCATCAATCTTAATGACATTTCATCTCTAAGAGTTGCCTAAAGCTTTTATATAAGTTTATTTAATAAACATCATCCGGACTATGTCTACTATAGTCTGAATGTTTAAAAAGGAGTGATTAAAAAATGTTTAACGTGACTGAAATAACCCAAATCGCAGCAGTCGTTAAGGACCTTGAAGCAGCCATGGACAACTACTGGAAATATCTCGGTTGGGGACCGTGGGCAATCTACACTTTTGCACCACCCGCCCTCAAGGAGATGACTAGAGGCGGTCAAAAGGATGAATACTCAATGAAACTTGCCCTCTACGATGTGGGAAATGTGCAATTTGAGTTAATTGAGCACATGGGTGGTCCTACCATCTACAAAAAGCACTTGGATGAGAAAGGGGAAGGGCTCCACCACTGGGCGTGTTATGGCCCTATAAAAGATGTGGACATGTTACATGAACACCAAGCAGAATTAGTAGCAAATGGTTTAGGCGTCACAATGAGCGGTAAATATGATGAAGCA
>JAECRX010000021.1 GCA_016292335.1 Candidatus Sifarchaeum subterraneum
AGAAAAACCAAGATGGCTTAGGAATCCTATGAAGTTTTCATTTCTTAATTTGCAAGCTTGAGCAAGAGTGGTTTGATGCAAACAGGTTTGCATACAAGTCATAAGTTCTGGCTTTAAGAAAATTCATTCCAAAAGATAATAAAGTATGTAAATATTAATATGCAAAGATAATTAGTTAGAGGGAGCACTGAAAGATTTACAGCCCCTATTGCCATCCAAGCTGGAGCGTAATTCGCAAAAGTGATGGCAGATATAGCACTTAGACACGGAATAGAATTTTTTTGTAATTTTGCTCAAAAGGAGGTAAAAACATGAAAACGGGAATTGTAGTCTATTCAGATGACTCGGAAACCGTATGGAACGCCTTTCGTTTTGGAAATTTTTGCCTAAAAGAAGGCGATGACGTAACGGTGTTTTTAATGGCAAAAGGAGTAGAGTGCGAATCTCTTGACACCGAAAAATTCGTGGTCACAGAATAAATGCGCAACTTTGTAGATAACGGTGGCGAAATACTTGCTTGTGGTATCTGTCTCAAATTCCGCCAATCCGAAGGTTCGGAAATGTGTCCAATGTCAACAATGAAAGATTTGTATGAACTAGTAAAGGAAAGTGATAAAATAGTTACATTCTAAACGCACAGCCGAAACAAGTTCACTTTGTTTTGTTTAGTAATTCACTATTTAAAAAGCAGATCAGACTTCAACTATCGGAACTCGCAGTCTCCTGACAATTTCTTCTGCGACTTCCCTATCTTTAATTTTAAGGGTATATAGGTATTTTTTGGTTCTTAATTTCAATTTAATGACATCTTTCAATCTCTTAATTCTGCATTCGGTTGCATCTTCAGCTAATTCCATGAATTTATCAGGATCAAAAATTTCTTTTGGCATATCGGCAGGTTCCTCCCTTTTTTGGCTTGAAAGAGAGAAAGAGGTTTTAAAAATCTTGGTGGGCGGGCTGGGATTCGAACCCAGGACCTTAGCGCCTATATATTCTAGAGTATATGGTTCCGCCGTTCTCAATTAATCCCAAATTGAGAGTTATATGAATTGTGAGGGCGGCATCGTAGCCGTTTTTCTATAGCCAACTAGACCACCCGCCCAGATCTTATTGATCTATCTATTGTCTAATACTACTTAACCAGAAAGTTCTCTTTTCTTCCATCTTAAGCGTTTGGATCTGCATCTTCTACATTTCTTTGCGCCCATTGGGTTTCTAGCGTAGCATTTCCTGCATATTTTTACGTAAAGAAGACTTTTTCTTGCTATCTCGCGTTTCCAAGGATCCGTGACAGGCATAGTTAATTCTCCGTTAAGGGTAGTTTGTGATAAACGTGTCTTTTTTGTTTCTTAAAAAGGTTTCTTAAATGCCAAAAACAACATAATGACTGGCGAATTTAAACTCGTCTGAAAAATTGACAATTGTGACTTTCTGGGAGTCTATGTTCAGCGCAAAAAGTTTCACCGCAATAGCTACAAACAAAAGGCATGAATACTGGGTTATTACACATATAACACACGCCACTTGCTTTCGTAGGCTTCTTAGCTCCTTTTGGTGGTTCAACGTGTTCTTGTTTCTCCAGTGTTGTTATTGGACTTGGGAATATAGGTTCTATAGTGATTTTTCTTTCTCGCCAGAAAAGTAAGTAGATGAAAATAAACCCGAAAAACGAAATCATGCCCAATATAATTCCAAAAAATATGTCAATTGGACCTGAAGTAAATAAGAAAAAAGTAAGAGATGCCCAAAGAGCTACAGTTAATCCTATCGCACTTATCCATGCTTTTTTATTCCAATCCAGAATTTTCTTCCCATCAAGTACAAAAATCGGTAAAAGGTTAAATAACGCAATATCTGCGTTGAATTTCGCACCCAAGATTCCTACAATTCCTAAAAGTTCATTAAATGAATTAAAAGGCAGTATTAATAAAAGAAAAATGGAAATCAAAATTAAATTTGTCATCGGGCCTGCTAAGGATATTTTTCCATTTTTTTCCCGTGTTATATGTCCATATATCATAACTGCTCCTGGTGCGATTAATTTGAACGGGGTGAAAAGTGTAACTAGGGTTAATAATGCGCCCTGTGTAAAAACGCGAAATTCAGCCCAGAAACCATACTTTTGTGCAACCAGTTTGTGAGCCATTTCATGGGCTATAAATGCGGGTGTAACGAGAATTAACGTTATTAAAAATAGGGTGAATATAAAACTAAAATCTAATATGTTTTGAATGCCATACATTGGGACCAAAATCGAGAATTCAACAAGTGAAAACAGCAAAACTCCCATCAATAAATGAGTGATCTCAGTTCTGCTAGTTCTATTTCCTCTCGGCAATTTGTCTTCATCAAAGTAATAATACGGTTGATCCTCAAAAGTCATTTTGTTACTTCCTAACTTGACTTCTGACTCTTTACATGTACGTGTATGTGCATCATTATTATTCAAAAGCATTAGGTTCAAGATGGTTTCTTTTCTCTTGATTTATTTCATTAGATACAGGTTTTTCTAGCACTAAATTTTTAAAAAACTTTTCAATATCTGCTTTTTTGAAATATTCCTCGGCTTTTGAAAAATATTTATCTGCCTCATTTTCGTCTTGTGACTCCATTTGCCTACCTAAACAATAATTTCGGACGCCCTCTAATTCATATTCCTTAATTTCCATAATTTTAAGCGTTCTTTGCTTAAATTCTTTCCATGTATGAAGCGTTTTTTCAAAATTATCCTTAGCTTTATTTAAATTGTCTAACGCCTCTTCAAAAAGAGAATTAGCGATATTGATCCATGAAGAGCATAAAAATTCTTTTCCTTGAAGATATAAATTCCATACTTCAATATTTTCTTTTAAGGTTTGTGCAGAGGGTGAAGTGTCAAATGCTTCTTTTATACAACTTTCTCCCATCCGATAACATTCTAAAGCTGTTTCAAAATTGTTTTCTGTATAATAGTACAAATCTCCTAAGCTTTCAAATTTTCTCGTATTGGCTATATGAAATCTAGATATCATAGATGCCATTTTTTTTCCAGTGGCTTTCATGGTGGCCTTTTCAAATAGGCTTACAGATCTTTCAAAAAACCAATGTGCTTTTCCGAAATCCTTTTTCATATGCCATCGATTCCCAAGCCCATAAAAGTAAGATGCCAAATCTATTGTAAGATACTTCATTACATTCATACGAACTCTATCGCTATCTTTATTCATTTGGTCAATAAGTTGTTCGTAAATAGGATTGTGAGGATCAAGATATTTTGCCTTTTTAAAGCAACTTTGTGCCCAGTTGTATCGTTTGGAAGCTGTAGCAGGATCTTCTTCGGTTTCGGCTAGAATTGCAAGACTGCGAAAATGATATCCTTGGGTAAAGTGGGCCCTCGAAAAAGCGTGAAAGTGAAGATCTAATTTTCCTACTAGTTTTTTCCATGCGGCGTCTTCTAGGTAGGCCTCCATAGCGGCAATAAAAGATTCAGCAGCATCTAGAAAATTTCTTTGATCATACTGAATCCATGCCATACTTTCAAGATATTTTCCATTAAGGAAACTTTTCATGCTCTCCCAATCTGCTGCAATCTGTTCAGATTCAACATCATTTTCCCAGGGAAAAAAAATAGATGCTTTTTCTAGAAGTTCTTTTGCTTTGGAAAATCCAATAAGACTTCCTTCTTTATCGCTTTTTTGAAAAAGACAAAAATCTCCATTGGCCACTTCTTTAAGCGCTGCTAAATAATTTTTAATAGCTTCAATCTTCCTTTTTTCACTCTCCGAGGATTCATTTAACGCGTTATTGAGTATTTCAATGGATTGATCATAAATGTCGATCGCTCTCAGATATTCTTTATTTATATAAGCCTCTAAAGCCTCCTTTTTTAATTCTTCGGCTTTTTTAATAAAGTTTTTGTTGTTTTCCACTCTTTACACCATTTTTGAAATATCAAGAAATACCCACTCAAATCAAAAAAGGATTCTTTTTTTTGTTCACCTTTAAATAACTCATTTAACTTTAAATATCTCATTTAAATTTATATGCAAAAATGCATCAAGATTTGATAGCTTGATTAATTAATAGCTATCAAGATTTAATAACTCGGTATATAATATAAACTTGATCAGAAAAACAGATTTTTTTAAGAAGTGAAAAACTCAGAAAAAAATTATCGTTGTGAGGGAGCCTTTTTGGTCAGTAAAGGAGTGAGATGTGCAGATGTTGGTGAGATTAAAATAATTGAGGCAATCCGCAAAATTTTTGGTTCATCTCTTGACACACTTCTTCCATTCAATGATGATATTTCTGCTGTTTTACTATCCAAATATGAGCCCTCCGATATTTCACACAAAGATCTTGCTCTTGCAATCAATATGGATATGATGGTGGCCAAAACCCACGTACCAAAACAGATGACACCGTATCAAATCGGTAGGAAAATTATAGTTATGAATGTGAGTGACCTAGTTGCAAAAGGTGCATTTCCCAAGTATTTTCTCTATTCAATTGGACTACCAAAAGATTATCCTTTAGATTCAGTAGTAGCCATTGCAGAAGGCATGAGAGATGCAAGCAATGAGTATAATACAGAAGTGATTGGCGGTGATACCAATGAATGTGATGAATTAGTCATTTCAGGAATTGTTTTGGGATTTGCCCATAAAGACAAACTGGTTCCTAGATCAGGAGCAAAAATTGGGGATATTGTCGCAGTTACTGGCCCTTTCGGATATACTGGTGCGGGATTTAAAATCTTGCTTGAGAATGTTGAAGCTCCTGCAAATATGAAAGAGATTTTTATCGACTCAGTTCTAAATCCAAAATCGCCTTATAGAGTAGGCCTAGCTTTGGCTTCGGCAGGTGTTTTATCTGCAAGTATCGACAGTAGTGATGGTTTAGCATCGTCATTATGTAAATTAGGGGAACAGAGCCAAGTTGCATTCGAAATAACTAAAATCCCCACTACAGAAATTGTGATAGAATTCGCCCAAAGATCAGGTTTAGATTTGTTTGATTTGGTTTTTCACGGCGGAGAAGAATTTGAACTTGTTGTCACAATTCCAGAAGAAAAATGGAAAAATGCCAATGAAGTAGTTGCAAAAGAAGGGGGAACTTTAATTCCAATTGGAAAAGTCTTTCCTGGAGAAACATCGTTTTGTGTCTATGAGGATCAAACACGGGAAATAACACCAGTCGAACACTACTTTGTATGAATCCTTTTTCTCTTTTCAGATTTACCTAATCCATTTTAGGACAAGTTATTTATATTGTACCGCTTTATGATATATATGTAAGCGTACAATATGTTAACAAGACTATCAAAGGTTAACAAGGTGCCTGATACCTTTGGAAAAATCCACATATAAAATTACATTCAAACATTACGGCAAAGATAAGGAGAAATACGAAGAAAAGAAGCAATTCGTAGAAGAGTTTGTTGGTGATTTAGTTACTTTTTTTCCTGGAGAGTTCAAGTTTCCTAAATGCATTTACATTGTTGATGATGAACTCTGGGATGAATCAATTAAATCTAGCGTTTATTTAACCAAAGAAGGATATATTGTCCTTAAATATAGCTGCAATGAGAAAGAGATTTTGCGTGAAATTTTACATTTGACATATCCTGATCTTCCAGAATTCGAAATAAGCACGAAAGTCACGAAAAATGAAAGATTGTTGCTCATTGAAAGAACAAAACGATTTGTTGAGTCAGAAGACGCAACGAGTCCAGATTGATGTTTAAACCTTATTTAATACACTAAAAATTGATTTTCTGGCCAATCAGCCCATCAAAAGATGAATTGAATTAGGTTTTAGGTATATGAGAGTTTAGAAAATAGTTTACCTTTTTTTTGCAAGTTTCGCATAAATGTTTTGATTTTAATTGGGCTTCAAAAAGCGAGTTACTGAAAGTCATTACACAAGGATGTTCACAATGTCTTAAATTCAGAATATGACCTGTTTCATGAATTGCTTCCTTTTCTATCAAGTTTCTGTCATCAAGAAGTCTATGCAAAGATACAAGTGCAGAATCACCGGGAATTGCTACCCCAAAAACAAAATTCAAATCTTTGACATATAAATCGACATCCACAACCCCTAAAGCCCATTTTTTAGTTTTCATTCTCTTAATTTCTGAAACAATTCCATAGGCATCATATTGCGCGCGAGCGTTAGAGTATGTGCCTGTAGGGATGCTAAAATTTGAAATTTTTGATACGACAAGTGGACTAAATTCTCTTTCCAGTGCCTCTTGGATTATTTTGGCAGTCTCTATGCCAATATTATTAGTTTTGAATAATTGAAGCATAATTGAAATAAAAAGGATGGATTTTATTTAATTTATGGATTACCTAGTTGCCTATCAATACTTGAAAAAATATATTTAAATTAAGCCGAAATGATCCCCTATTATGGATCTGGTAGAAAAGCAATTTATTCTGGACGACGTTCTGGAATATATTCTGGTTTCTTGCCAGATGCAAAAAATTCTTTCGTTAAATAAAGTCCGCAATAACAGTGGCCAAATTCTTCCAAGTCAGGTTTAGCATACACACAAGGGCAAATTATATCTTTATCTTTTTCTCTAATTCCATCAGCAAGTCGACATGGGCAGGAAAAGTAACCATAACGATTCCAATTTGTTGTCAACCCTTCGATTAACACTTGTAAATGTTCTTTATCTCGAACCAATTCCCATCCCTGGTGTTTAGCTACCAACTCAACAAACATTTTCGTATCTTCAATGGTTTTTTTCCTTTTGGATTCGGGCACTACTCATCATCTTCCTGATTTATTTGATGCCGAATAGTTTTTTGTATTTGGATTGCTTATAACCAATTTCAACCTTTTCGTCATCCACAACAAGGAAAGGAAATACTGCTCGTTGCATGTATTTTTCTTTTAACTCTTCAATTAGTTTTTTTCTAACATTTTTTTCTAAATTGTCGACATACAAATACTCAAATTCAATAGAATTATTTTTCAAAAATGCAATAGCACTACGACAAAATCCACATGTCGATATCGCATAAAGTGTTACGTTGAAACTCTTATTATCGCCAGGTTCTCGGGTAAATTTTATCTCAGATGACATGAGATATAGTTTATTTAGAAATTTTTAAGAGTTTTGGATAAGGCAAACTGAAAGTTAACCATAGATTAGTTTGATACCCATCGTTTATTAAAACAATTTCAAGATTTTGGATAAGGCGGGCTCAAGACGATCATCAAAGCAGAAAAAGAAATATCGAGGAAATTAATAGTTCTAAATAATTTCGTAACTATTTTAAAAGATAACACGCTGTCCTAGCAGATATAATTCTACCTGAAACGCTTTGGAGAAACATCTACCTTCAGGTAGAATTAGTGTAAAATGGACATTCAGATTAATAGTCGGCAAACATTAAAAAGATAATTTTCAATACTGGGTAAACTATGGAATTGTTTAGCATCTATATATTGTTGATTATATCAACCTTGATAATCGGTTTTGTTTCATCTATGTTCGGTATTGGTGGAGGCATTTTATTGGTGCCTATCCTAATATTTCTTGGTTTTACTGCTCATCAAGCCATAGGAATTAGTGTTGCAGTAGGAATATTTACAGGATTTTCTTCTTTTATTGAGTATTATAGACAGAAAAGGGTCGATTGGAAACTTGGATTGCTTTTAGAATTAGTAACCGTCCCAGGTGCTATAATTGGCGCTTATACGACTACTTTTGTGACATCTACCTTTTTGGAACTGCTTTTTGCACTGCTACTGCTTATCAATGTAGTCTTTATTTTGAAAGGCCAATCCTTTAGTGGTGATGGACGGTGCCGTTTTTTAGGATTGAGAAGAACCATAGTAGATAGAGATGGTAAAGAATTTGAATATGTTACAAATTTAGCACTCATACTCCCTGTAAGTTTTTTAGCAGGCTTTGTGGCTGGATTTTTTGGTATTTCAGGCGGCTTTTTGAAAGTCTCTGTACT
>JAECRX010000172.1 GCA_016292335.1 Candidatus Sifarchaeum subterraneum
AAAACGAAGTCAAGAAGCTGCTCGGTATTCCGGAGGGTTGGAGAGTGGTAGCACTGGTCACTTTCGGTTATCCCGCTGGACAACCAGAGGGCATGCGGAAGAAGCCTCTAGAAGAAATCGTGAGCTATAACGAATTCTAGAGTCTATCGATGGAGCGCTTGAGCTTAGCTTGATGCTTCGTGAAAGAGCAATTTCAAGTCAGAATACTTGCCCGATATATGAAGAAGCACGCGCCAAATGTGAGGATAACGCTCGCGCGCGTTTTGAACATTGTTTTTCTTTTACATCCAAGCCCACAGCAATCAATCTCTGTAACAAATAATCGCGCGCTTTATCGAACTACACCGAGAATACCTGGCGACCTGGTTGCTGAACCAATTAATCGATCCACGCACTACAACGTTGACGATCGCACCTGATCCGAATGCTGAGAAAAAAAGAGGAAGAACGGGAAAGGGGCGCTGAAAATAGAACATTAGTTATCAATCCCATAGCTATATACTAGAAACGTTTCCCGATAGATTTGGTCGGAAAGTTATTTCTCATTTAGATATATTTTAATTTTTTCTCAATGGTCCACTATAGTTTCGTTTCCTCGTCTCAAACCGCAAGCGGGGAGACTCATCCCCTCTTCTCTAAATCTCTTTTCAATTCTTATAGAGGTTGCTATAGTGAATAAAATGAATTATACAATAACGGAATACTGTGAATACACCATTCACAGTACGTTCTTGTGCATGAGACGAAACGTCAATGAGAGTCCAATGCTTAAGACAGTTTTCGGATGACTCGCAGGGGACGAGAAAGGTTATAAAAGTAATTTCATTGACTTCAATTCAACTTCTTTTTGTGAAAATATTTGTATATCTCAACTTTCGATAATGGCCATCCAATCTCAAAATCTTACGTATTGCGCTTATTATAATCTAAAGCCGTAAAGAGAATTTCAAGATTCATATTGATTCTGAATGTTTGCATTTATCATCATAAAAACATTTTTGAAAGATTATTATGATCCTTTCTTAAACCTCTTAGGGTTATTGATCGATTGCTATAGACAATTCTATGTATTAATCAGATTACAAACAAAGAAAATACATAAATGAACCTACCATGTTTTGAGGAGATTTCAAATGGAAAAAGAGAAGGTTAAACAGATTCTTGACAAGGTTAAGGCCGATAATAGACACTTGCTCACAGAACTTGAGACTAAAGAAATATGTATGGCCTATGATATACCTGTTCCAACCCAAAAAGTTGCGAAGACCCCCGAGGAGGCTATTGAATTTGCACGCGAAATCGGGTACCCCGTAGTGTTGAAGATACATTCACCAGACATCACTCACAAGACTGATGCTGGTGGTGTCAAAGTGAGCTTAAAGTCTGAAACCGAAGTGAAGTCTGCCTTTGATGAGATTATGACAAACGCAAAGAAATACGATCCAAAAGCAGATATTTTGGGTGTTCTTGTTCAGTCAATGGCTCCAGAGGCTCGTGAGGTCATCATTGGTGGGGCAACGGATCCAACTTTTGGGAAGACAATCATGTTTGGATTGGGTGGAGTTTTTGTTGAACAATTCAAAGACGTTACTTTTCGGCTAGCCCCGGTTTCAAAAAGTGAAGCTCTTGAAATGATGCAAGAAATCAAAGGCTATCCAATACTCAAAGGAGTACGTGGCGAACCATCAATTGACTTTGATGCGATAGCTTCAATCGCAGAAAAGGCATCACAACTTGTCATGGATTTTCCCGAAATCACCGAGCTAGATTTGAACCCTATTTTTGCTTTTGAAAAAGGAGCAACAGCTGTTGATGCAAGAGCCATTCTTACTACTGATGAACTAAAAGAATTCTACCGACCTCCACCTGAAGAAATTATCAGGCAAATGAACCGGATCTTCCATCCGAAATCCGTTGCTGTAATCGGGGCATCATCGAAACCAGGAAAAATAGGCTACTCTGTAGTAAAAAACATGACGGACGGTGGTTATAAAGGCAAAATCTATCCTGTCCACCCAAAAGAAGAGGAAATTCTTGGATACAAATGCTACAAAAATATAAAAGAAGTCCCCGATAAGGTGGATGTAGCCGTATTTTGTATACCTGCTAAATTCGTGCCTGGTGTTATCGCTGAGATCGGAGAAGCAGGAGTCCAAGGAGGAATATTAATTCCTTCCGGATTCGCAGAAGTTGGAAAACAGGACCTCCAAGATGAAGCTGTTAGGGTGGCTCGAAAGTATGGTGTGCGATTAATGGGCCCCAACATCTACGGATACTACTATACCCCTGAAGATTTATGTGCAACATTTTGCACTCCTTATACAGAGAGGGGGGTTGTTGCGTTATCTTCGCAGAGTGGCGGAGTCGGTATGGCTATCATTGGCTTCAGCCGTTCAAAGAAAATGGGAGTTTCTGCCATCGTGGGTTTAGGAAATAAATGTGACTTAGATGAAGATGATCTAATCTATTTCTTTGGTCAAGATCCTAATACCCAAATCTTTGCTATGCATGTAGAGGATCTCAAAGATGGACGGTCATTCTTTGAAGCTGCCAAAAAAGTTTCGAAGGAGAAGCCACTGTTGGTGTTAAAGGCTGGCAGAACTGAATTAGGGGCACGTGCTGCAACCTCTCACACGGGAGCTATGGCAGGTGTTGACCCAATCTATGAAGCCGTTTTCAAACAGTGTGGGGTAATACGGGCATATGCCTTAAACGACCTACTTGAATTTGCGAGAGCTCTTCAAATGTTGCCCATACCAAAAGGCGAAAATGTTCTCATAGTCACAGGTGCAGGTGGTTCAGGGGTTTTGTTATCGGATGCATGTGTCGATAATGATCTCAAATTGATGACTTTAGATCCTGATTTAGATGAAGCATTTCGAGAATTCATCCCTCCTTTTGGTGCTACTGGTAACCCTGTTGACATAACTGGAGGGCAACCTCCTGAGACATATAAGAGTACGATTGAGCTTGCTTTAAATGATCCAAGAGTGCATTCCATTATTCTTGGATACTGGCATACCATAATCACTCCACCAATGGCGTTTGCCAGAGTCGTGGGCGAAGCTGTGGAAGAAGCGAGAGCTAAAGGTATAAACAAACCCGTGGTAGCATCGTTGGTTGGAGACGTAGAAGTCGAAGAAGCTTGTAAATATCTTGAGGAAAGAGATATTCCTGCGTATCCATACACGACAGAAACACCAGTTGCAGTATTAGGCGCTGTCTACAAATGGGCTCGTGCTGCTGGAAAAATCGGTGAATGACACATATATACATCAGTATACACTACTTTTATTCCTCTTTTTCTTTCTTTCTTTTCTTTTAGAGCTTGTCCATTAAATAAAGTTGAAGGAACAGATAGAACGACTGGAAATTGATTTTCTGAAAAATCCCGCCATTTCGCTTTCAATATTTTACTGAGGTATCGAAAACTTAAAGGAGAAAGAACAAAGTGAATCCTTTAAAGGTAATAATACAGGATAATAGAAAAATCTTCTTCGATTTGGGCGGAACGTTAATTAACATGACTGGGGCAGCAAGCGCCGGACATAATGCGATATTAACAGAAATTATTAGTAATTATGATTTAGATCGTGGCATTAATTTTTTAAAAGAAATCTACATGAACCAC
>JAECRX010000173.1 GCA_016292335.1 Candidatus Sifarchaeum subterraneum
AATGTATGTAGACTTTGATTCTGTTTCGTGAGGTCCATACCAGATCTCTTTCTTTTCTGATTTCATTAACGCATCATGAATGTTAAATGTCAAGAATCTCACCACCTTGCATTTTAATTTAATTAGCTCCTTTTATAGATTTCGAGCGAGAAGTCACACCGATTTGTTAGTGTGTTGAATTGTGTTTTTTCAACAATGTTTTTAAACCAGAACCTCCTTAGGGTTTGAATGTTTTAAAACGTTAGAAGGTGAAAAAAATGGCGAAATTTACTCCAAGAGGGGAGATCCTAGAGGCATTACGGAAGAAGATCGATTCTGGTGAACCGATTATCATTGCCGGTGTTAGCATTGGAGCTACTGCAAAATCTGCGGAAGCCGGAGGCGCTGACTTAGCGCTATTTTACACTTCTGGGAGATATAGGATGGCAGGAATAGGGTCAATGGCGGGTTTGTTGGCTTATGGAAACGCTAATGACATGTCATTAGAAATGGCTCATGAAATTGTTCCTGTGATTAGAAATATTCCTGTTATTGCTGGTGTCTACGCATCAGATCCTTATAGAGATATCAAATTATTCCTAAAACAAATGAAAGAGATGAACATTTCTGGCATAATAAGCTTTCCAACGGTGTCGTTAATTGATGGAAAGTTTCGCGCAGCTATTGAAGCACAAGGACTTGGATATGAATTGGAATTGAATATGATAAAAATGGCTCGTGAGCTGGATATGTTAACGACACCCTATGTTTTTGACGAAAAAGAAGTTGAACAAATGGTAAAAGCCAACGCCGATATCTTAATTGCTCACATAGGATATAGAATCACTCTTTTAACACTCGAAGAATCAGTCGGTGAATTGCAAAGACTCTATGACATTGCTGCAAAGATCAATCCAGAGATAATCTTTATATGCCATAGTGGACCAATAGAAACTCCTGAGACCTTCGAATACGTCTTCACACGCACGGAAGGCAGCCATGGATTTATGGGTTTCACGGGTATTGAAAGGGTACCTGCTGAAAGAGCTGTAAAAGAAACGACCGAAAAATTTAAAGCAGTAAGAAAATGAGAGCGAATATAGATATACCGCTTTCATTTTTTTTTCAATTTCATTAACGTAACATCAAATGTGAAATGTTGAGAATCTTAATTTATCTCTTTTCATTCTAGATATACCTTAAGCTCAAAATTGAGCTTCTATTTTTCAGACTCCTTTTTTTAAAAAAATTTTTTAGTGTATGGTCCATATTTTTGATGGAATTTTAAGAGGTAAATTGATCATGTATCCTATTCTCTCTGAACACGTCTCTCTTAGATTACTGGAAACTCCTATCCTCTATGACTTTGTGAATGATGAAATATATGAATTGGACGATGAAGCCTATCAATGTGCCAAATATTTTACAGGTATACATTCTGTAGACGAAATCACTTCAAAAATTCAATCCTCGAAAGATAAAATATCTGAATTTCTTGATGCACTTGTTGAAGAAAATTTGATTATTATGAAAGATGAACCTCAAAGCCAAAAAGGTGAAGATATCTTCATTCAAAAAAGGTCTCTTGTTCCCTCTTTACGGTCAATCCTTACTCATATCACTGAAAAATGTAATTTATCTTGTGTGCATTGCTATCTTGGGAAAAAATCCAACAAAGAACTAGATATGAATATCCTTTTGAACTTGATTCAACAATTTGATGATTTGCAGGGATTAAAAATCCTGATTTCTGGAGGAGAACCGCTTCTCTACTCAAAAATCTTTGATTTTTTAAAAAAAATCCAAAAATACAGAATTAGACGAGTTCTCCTTTCAAATGGGGTTCTAATAGATGACTCTGCTGCGCAAAAATTGAAAAAATATGTCCATGAAGTTCAAATCAGTATTGATGGCATGAAAAGTCATGATTCTTTTAGAAAAAAAGAAGGCGCCTTTGAAGATGCAATTCAAGCAATTAAAACTCTAAAAAAATATGGAGTTACAGTTAGTGTTGGAACTATGATTCATAAGGAAAACATAAAGGAACTCCCTTCATTGCAAGAGATTTTGCAAAAATTGAACGTTGACAGTTGGATACTAGATGCCCCTTCTCTAGCTGGTGAATTTTTAAAAAATAAAAATTTCCAAGTGTCAATTGAATCTGCTGGGGAAGCCCTAAAAAATTTTGGATGGGGAACCCAGTTTGAAGATTTAAGCAATGTTTATGCTTGTGGTGCACATTTATGTGCGGTCATGACTAATGGTGATATTGCAAAATGTGGATTTTTTTATGATAATCCCGTTGGTAATATTAAATATGATACTCTAGAATCTTGTTGGAAAAAAATTATTTCTCAATATATTTGGAAACTAGATACTTTAAATTGTTACAAGTTAGGTTGTCCTTACCTTGCTGAGTGCAGAGGCGGCTGTAGATATAGAGCTTTGCAATATACTGGAGATTTAATGGATTTAGACCCAATAAAATGTAATTTTTATAATTTTCAAAAAAAACATTGAAGATTTGAAATAATTCTTTTTGTGACTCTGTTCCTATCCACGTACTGGTATCTCTTTCTAAATCAGCCCAAAAAATCAAACATAACTAATTATTTTCTCATATTTTTCCATTACGAGATCAACAAGCTCCGAATATTCAACTAATTTAATATTTGTTCGATCAATTTTTTCGGAAAGTCCTCGCATGTTAACATCCTTTTTTGTGGCAAAAAATGAAATCCCCTCTTCTACAAGTTTAAATATTTGTTTTTTTTCTCTAAGAGCAAGGTAAATACCATCTTGGATTAAAATAACACCAATTTCATGTTTTCCACTAGAATTTACAGCTTTAACTAGCTTCAATCCTTCTTCTCCATACTTTTTATCAATTAAGTAAAGGATTTTTGCCATTTATTGATCAACACGCTAGAATGTAAGTATCGCATCTGATTCGACTAAAATTTCGGCTATTTCAGATCTTTTTCTTACTTCAAGTCCTTCAATTAATTCTTCTTCCTCAACTTGAAATTTTTCCATAGATTCCTTTTCTACAACAATTTTTGCTTCTAACTCAAGAAGTGTGGCTAATATTTGCTCTAAATACTTCTTGTCTATGGAATCGATTGCAGAGAAAACTCCATCACCCAAATAAATAACTGTTACCTTGTGATCTCCACTGAATAACCCAGCAGCAGCTCTCAGGCCTTCAAAAGTATGTATCGTTCCAAAGGGTGGATGTCTTATAAGTACACTAACCTTTTTTGGCATTTCCTTTCTCCACTAACGAATCATAAGGAGATAAACTTATCTGAATTTTCGATTATTTCTGCGAGTTCTTCCAGGCCACCGATAATAACTCCCTCTGGATAATCACTTCCATTTATGTCTAATCCTCTAGTAATTAAAGATATCCCGCAACAGACAATTTTTGCTCCTTTATCTATCAATTCTTTTAAAAATTCATCAACAGGTTTCTTTTTTAAATATACTTCTTTTGCTTTTTGATCCATCTTTGGGTTGTATATTCCGTCCATCAAAAGAAAAATTTGTACCTCATGATTTTTTTTCAAAGCACTTTTTGTAATTTCGATCACTGTATCAATGTTTTGGAACTGATATGGTCCAGTGGTGCATAAAATTCCAAGTATGGCCAAGAAGAACAACTCCATTTTGTGTATGAATGTTTACTCGTTAGTATCTTCAAGCCTTTTTTATTTTTTTGTACGAAGTTTGCGGGAAATTTTTCATGAGATATAATACTAATGTTGAAAAATTCGAAGATTATGATATTTGGATGGATGATGAACTTTTTAGCTGAAAGAAAAAATAATAAGATAAAAGTTTGCTAACGTAAGAATTAATATTAGCCAATTTGAACATTCTTGTATTCTTGTATTAATGGAGAGGAAATGAAATGAAATCTGTAAAAGAACTTGAAGGAATTGACAGACTTCCACACAGAGCATTTTATAAAGCAGTAGGCCTGACGGATGAGGAACTAAAACACCCATTAGTGGCAATAGTCAATTCATGGAACGAAATTGTTCCTGGGCATATTCATCTCAGATATGTTTCTGATGCAGTAAAAGCAGGAGTTAGAATGGCAGGAGGTACCCCATTAGAATTTGATACGATTGCAATTTGCGATGGTATAGCTATGGGCCATAAAGGCATGCAAACACCACTTCCTAGCAGAGAAAACATCGCTGATTCAATTGAACTCATGATTCAAGCTCATTTCTTTGACGCAATGGTTTGTATAGCATCATGTGACAAAATTATTCCTGCACAGTTGATGGCTGCTGCAAGACTCGATATTCCCACAGTTTTGTGTACAGGTGGGCCAATGCTCCCCAAACCTTATAAAGGCAAACCTGTTGACGCGGCATTTGCTTTTGAAGCAATTGGACTTTTCAAATCAGGGCAGATCACGGAGGAGGAGGCACTTCTTATTGAAAATACTTGTTGTGCTGGAGCTGGGGCTTGTGGAGGAATGTTCACAGCGAATACAATGCAATGTTTGACAGAAGCTCTTGGAATGTCTCTCCCTGGTTGTGCAACCACTCATGCAGTTGATGCAAAAAAAATACGTCAAGGAAAAGAATCAGGAATCCAAATAATGAAGCTCTTAGAAAAGGGAATTACACCAAGTAAAATCATGACCCAAGAAAGTATCGAAAATGCTATTGTCGTAGATATGGCATTAGGTGGGTCAACGAATACCGTACTTCATCTTCCAGCCGTAGCACACGAACTTGGGCTGACTTTGGATCTGGATACATTCGACAAAATATCTCGAAACACGCCACATCTCTGTAACATGTCGCCAATCAAAGATGGATTTAATCTTATTGATCTGGAAAACGCTGGCGGAATTCCAGCAGTCATGAAAGAGCTTTCAAGTTTACTTCACATGAACGTGCTAACAGTATCTGGAAAAAACCTCGAAGAAAATCTAAAGGACGTAAAGGCACAAGTTTTAGATAGGAATGTAATTAGACCCTTGTCTGATCCAGTACACAAAGAAGGTGGCACTGCAATTTTAAGAGGGAATCTAGCACCAGAAGGTGCGGTAGTAAAACAGACTGCTGTAGATCCTAAGATGTTGAAACATACCGGTCCTGCAAAAGTATTCGATGATGAAGAGTTAGCTGTCAAAGCAATTGGAGATAGAAAAATCGCTGAAGGTGATGTAGTGGTCATCCGATATGAAGGACCAAAAGGTGGACCTGGCATGAGGGAAATGCTTGCAGCCACTTCTTTGATAGCCTCGATGGGACTCGGAGAGTCAGTCGCTCTAGTAACTGATGGCAGATTTTCAGGCGCAACAAGAGGAGGATGTATTGGACATGTGTCACCAGAGGCAGTAGATGGTGGACCTATTGCCTTAATTACTGATGGTGACGTAATTGAGATTGACATACCCTCAAGAATTCTTAATGTGAAGTTATCAGATCAAGAATTGGAAGAAAGACGAAAGAAATGGAAACCATTGGAACCAAAGGTCACAAATAATAGAAGCTATCTTTACAGATACTCGAAGACAGCTAAATCGGCAAGTACAGGAGCAATTTTCAAACCAGAATAAACCAAACTCTATTGATTTTTTTGGGTATGTTGATAATTTCTTGGAGCTGCGTTGTATCCCGTAAAAAACTGGATTCAGCTCCAAGTCTCATAATTTTTCGAATTGTGTTCATGCTTTTTCAACAGCAGACAAAATTTGCCAGTAAAAGAAGAGAAACAATCATGATATTCCAATCCAATTTTTGTATCTAATTAGATTGCGAAAAATTCAAATCATTAAAGGCGTTTTCCATATTTAACCAGTTCAAGGTACTTAAGCGAATAAGAGGAATGAACATAAATGCATACTACTAGTGTTGAAAAACCCATTCATGGAAAAATAACGCAATTATTGAAGAAACAGCGATATCAAATTGTGGGAGAACATAGTGGTGTCAAAGCTTGCCATTGGTTTCGAAAATCATTGCTAGGAAAAGGTGTTTGCTACAAAGAAAAATTCTTTGGCACAGAAAGTCATCGTTGTTTGCAAATGACTCCTAGTGTGATTTGGTGTACTCAAAGATGTGTTTTTTGCTGGAGAGTTCAACCTGAAGATATTGGTTTTTCTTGGAAAGAGTCTTCTATGGCAGACTTCAAAAGAGATGATCCAGAGTATATTATCGAAAATGCTGTTAAAGCACAAAGAAGAATTCTTACTGGATACAATCCAAAACATCACAAAAACGTAAATCCAAAGAAATACGAGGAAGCTTTAAATCCTAGACATGCTGCCATATCTCTTTCAGGTGAGCCCACTCTCTTCCCCGAATTAGGTGATCTTATAGATTGCTTTCACGAAAAAGGCTTTACAACTTTTCTGGTTACAAATGGGACTTTACCTGAGCGATTATCTAGTATTACCGAGCCTACACAATTATACTTCTCATTAGTTGCCCCTGATGAAAAAACATACAATATTATTTGCAGACCCCATTTGAAGGATGGTTGGGAACGTGTAAATCAAACACTTGAGCTATTTCCCTCCTTTTCATGTCCAACTGTTTTAAGAATGACTCTTGTAAAGCCTCTCAACACCGAGTATCCCGAAAAATATGCGAAATTGATCGAAAAAGCAGAACCAACATATGTTGAACCGAAAAGCTATATGAGCGTTGGATACTCGATTAAGAGACAATTATCCCTTGAAAACATGTTGTTTCATCAAGAAGTAAAAGATTTTGCAACAAAAATTTCGGAATTAACAGGATACTCTATTATTGATGAATCTTCACCCAGCCGCGTAGTATTACTGAGTAAAAAACATAAACGCCCTGTTAAACTAGCCTAAACGAACTGAAATTACTTATATGAGTAAAGGATCGTCAATCCTATGGAAGAATTAAATAAAATTATTGAGGAAATCATAAAAAGATTTGAAAAGAAAGATAAAATAAGGGAACGCTCGTTAAAACTTACAAGACAAGCAGTAAGACTTTCTGGAGAAGCAATCAAAGCAATTCATCGAGGACAATCAGACGTTGCAGAAAGTAAGCTTGGTGATGTAAGAAAAATTTTACAAGAAACAATGGAAATACCGAGTGACCATCTTGCCCCTTTCCACACAAGAATTTTAGAAACAGCTCAACAAGAATATGTTGAGGCTTCACTATTGGATGCTATCGTCAATAATAAAAAAATACATTCACCAGAAGAGCTTGGAGTATCTGACCTTTCTTTTCTTTTAGGTCTTGGTGATGTTGTGGGTGAACTAAGACGATATATTCTAGATTCTATTCGATCTGGATCTATTTCAGAAGCTGAACGAATCTTTGAAGTTATGGATTCGATCTATTACAGCTTAATGTCCATCGATTTTCCAAAAGGCCTTATACCTAACTTGAGACGTAAGGTTGATACCGCGCGAATACTGCTGGAAAAAACTCATGGAGAATTAACAGATGTTCTTCATAGAGAGAAGCTTAGATCGGAAATTAAAAAATTGGAAAAACGGTCCTAAAGCCTTTTTTACCTAACTTTTAACTATTGATAGTCTACCCAAACCTTTAAATTAGTTTTTCAAGAAGATCTCTGATCACCCTTTCATCTTCAAGTTCAAGGAAGTATGAGGTAGAAACAGGAAATCCTTTTATCTCAATGGCATCAGCTCTGCAGACATCTACGCATGAAAAACAGCCAAAACATTTTTCAGCGGCAATTGTTTTTGGGGGTTTTCCTGGTTCATCTAACCGGAATACGTCGACAGGACACACTGAAGTACACTCAGGACATCCTTTGCATGCCTCTTCATCTATCGTGATTTCTATCATCTTTTTAACACCTTTACTACCTCATTATTTTGATTTAGTAACGTAACAGTATCTATCAAATGAGTAGAGCAGGAAAAACAGGGATCAAATGAGCGAACTATCGTTTCCAAATAATTCAGTTTTTGTTCATCTATTTCACCATCTTTGATGACTTTTTTTGCTCCTTGTAAAAGAGATTGATTAAAAGCGAAATTGTTATGAGCAGTGGCAACGATTAAGTTCACTTTTTCAATGAATCCATTTTCATCAACTTCATAATGATGTATAAGAATTCCTCTTGGAGCCTCCACAACACCGATTCCTACTTTATTCTGTACGCCTAAAGAAGTTTGCCTTACATCTGTATTTGTGATTGCGGGATCTTCGCTTAATTCTTTTGTCATTTCTATTGAATTAACAGTTTCAACTAATCTTGCATAATTCTGGAGTAATACATTTTGTGCAGGTTCACCAAATTCACTCTTAAAGTCTTTTAGCATTTCTTGAGAAAGAGGTGATGATTTTGAAAAACTTGAACAAACATTTAATCGACTTAAAGGTCCTACTCGATAAACTTGACCGCTTTTGAGGATTGGAGCTTTCATATAGGAAAAAGATAGGCTCCTTTCACCAATATGTTCGTAATACTTATTTGGATCAATATCAAAGGTTGTATTATCTACCGAACGAACGCGTATTACACCGTCATAAATCTCATGGACACCGTTGTCTCCAACCAATCCCATGTGTAGTGTTGGAAGTGAGAAGTCTATTTCTTTAATCTTTTCTAACATTTGTTTACCAAGTTCCATTATACTGTCGGCAGTTTCTGAGGCTTCATTTGCCATTTTTTGGATTGAATCCCTTTTTTCATCTGTAAGCGGCTTTCCCACACCTCCAACGCCATAATAACTTGGATGGACAGCTTTCCCCGTCATTTCTAGGGTAATTTTCTGTCCAATAGATCTCAGGTTCAATAATTTCTTTCCCAATTCGGGAAATTCTTTTAATAAATGAATAATATTCCTACTCTCTGGACTCTCCCCTAAAATAAAATCTGGAACTGCTAGCGCGAAAAGATGCAATGCATGACTGTGAATGTAGTGTGCATGATAGAGGAGACGCCTGAGTTTAAGTACAGTCTCAGTGGGTTCAACTCCGAGTATCATATCGACCGCTTTTGAAGAGGCCAAAAAATGGGCAATTGGACAAATCCCGCAAATTCGTTGAGAAACATGTGGTGCCTGAGTGATAGACATCCCTTCCATGAATTTTTCAAAGCCACGTAATTCAGGAATGTGAAGATAAGCTTCTGAAGGGACATTTTCATCATTAAGGTGGATTGTTACCTTTGCATGACCTTCAACACGCGTGACTGGAAATATCTCAAAAGTCTTAGCCATTTAAACCTTCTCCGTTTCATAAAATCGGTATATATATTCTGATATTGTTGATCGTGGTTTTAGTTTCATTTCAGGACTTGAAATGAGATAGGTATAAAATGTGTGAGGGATTGATGCTACCCGCCCTATTTCTCTCATTATCTTCTCTTCTGGAAGGTTAGTTACCCTTGAGATTCTATCGATAAGTGTAGAGAGAGGATCTTTATCTCGGCGTTTTAAGACTTTATCACTAGGCCCTCGACAGCCCAAACATGGGATTCCATTACTAGGACAAGGTGCACCACAACCACCTCTAGTTACTGAACCCCTGCAAAGGAATCCCTGTGATAAAAGACATTCTTCAGGGTCTGGAATTTTTTCGTGGAAAGGCAGAAGGTGTTCTAATGTCTCTTCCTTTACTATTCGGGGGCATTCTGCACAAACAGGTTTTTCATATCTATTTGGTTTATCACCTTTCAACAATGCAGAGATAGCATCAAATATCAGATCTGATGTTGGTGGACACCCAGTAATGTAGTAATCAACAGTTACAAACTCGTGAAGCGGATAAACCCGCTCTTTCAAAGGTGGAACGCCAGTGTTGGGTATAGTTTTCTTTAAAAGTGTATCAGACATAAATATTTCATTCAATGTTTCTGTTGATGAAAATAAGCTACCAAGTCCAGTTATTCCTCCAAAGGCTGCACATGATCCTATACCAATCAAAATATCACTTTTTTCTCGAATTTCCTTCAATCTGTTTTCGTCTTCTTTAGTTCTTACACACCCATCAACGATAGCAATATTTGACTTTGGAATCTCTTTGAAGTCCAAAAGCGGAGGACAATAAATTATCTCGATTTCTGCTAGTAGATCTAATAACCTTTCGTCCATGTCTAAAATAGAAGTTATGCAACCAAAGCAATAAGTTAGCGAATTAAGGTTCAAAGTAACCATATTTTTTTATCTCCTTAAAAAATCGATTTTTAGCCGAGAATATCTCCCATGATTTCAATTAAGCAAGCATTGGGGCCTGCATGAATTGTCCTAAGGTTTATCTTTTTATCAGACATTGCAGCAATTAAACCTGCAATAAAACCATGTCCTAATGCACATATTGGAGAATCCAATTTCAAAGCTGCAGCTTCCAACATATTACGAAATGGGCATTCTCGAAAAGTAAGTTTGTTCTCGTCATAGATTTCTATATGAATTGTTTCAAAAAGGGATGAAATTCTTTCAATATTTTCTTTCAAACCATTGATTTTTTCAAATCTTTTTCCATATTTCTCGCCTGCAGATTTTCCAGAGTTATAAAAAATACCTTTTCCTCCTCGACCTAAAAATGATGCACTCTCATCGAGAGTTTTCGCTAAAATTTGATTAGTAAAAAATAGAAGTTCTTCAGTTCTTTTTTTTCCTTCTTCCATATACCTGACCACCTAGGAACGAAATTACTTTTTGTAGCCTAAGTAGAATTTTGGGTTTTTTGTTGTGCATATCACAGGATGGGGTGGATGAGAAGTTATTTGTCTCTAGATAAAAATTAAAGGCCGTCCCTTCTCTGTTGAGACGTCATTAAAAGTTTTGATAAAGAAGGTACACTAACTCTTAAGTGTTTTCTGGATAATTGATGCATGTCCGTATATTATATTATATCGTCATGAGGAAAAATCCCTTCGTAACTATTAAGTTTTGTGGGAAATTGATGGTTGTCCATATCTG
>JAECRX010000174.1 GCA_016292335.1 Candidatus Sifarchaeum subterraneum
ATGGTGAGATAATGCCATCAGAAAACCCTGAAAATCCAGAAAAAGTATCAGATTTTTTCGTAATTACTTTTATCTTCTTCTTTCCAATTAAATGACTAATCCAAAGTATAGCATCAAAAAAATGGGGGAGGTGGCTTTATAAGAGCCTTCTCAACTAAGGGTGGGAAATATTGCTAGTACGACGGATACGTCTACCCCTGCATGAACCAAAGACGGGCCTATTAGACTGTCCGTCTTTTGCATGAGATATCCCATTCCCAAACCAAGGACAAATGTTACGACAATATAGATAAGGAGACCGGGTGTGTACTGCGCAGAGAGACTGCCCATATGAGTTATTGCAAAAATTAGAGCCTGCAACAAATTGGAGGGCTTTTCTCCAAACAAGGGTTCTAACTTTCTCAAAATAAGCCCCCTAGCCCATAGCTCTTCCCTCAACCCATTTGAGAGTACGAAGGCTAACATCCAAGGCGTCCAAGCGAGAAACTGTTCAAAAGTTACGCTTTGAGCACCGAAGAACGCCGTAGCTATCCAGGGGCCACCTATCACGAGGAAGAATAAAAAGCCCGCCACCCCGATAATGAGCCCTAACCGAAGATTTCCTTTCTTTACATAAAGTGAGTCCATGTCGCTGGGAAAATCCTCCCACCTGCCGGAAAGCTTTGTCAGCAGGATAATGCCAATGACAACGAATAGGGTGCTTAAAAGCTGTTGGACAACAAATCCCTCAATTGTTGAGGCTGACAAACCAAGTGCTACAATAACGTAGGCGAGAAAACCCGTAACTCCTGCGAATATTCCCACAAAAGAGGCGACGAAAAAGGCAAAGAACACAAGCTTTAAATCTTGACGTTCGTTCATATGTAACAGTATTGTGACTACAAGAAATACGACGGGAAGGGCTACTATGTATATCATTCCGAGGGTTCCCCATTCTGTCGCTGTCCCCCCAACTTGAAGAGCAAATGCCACACCACACAGCAGAAAAAGTAGGAATAACCCGAGACGATACAACCAATCTTCACCTTCCAACTTCGCTTCACTCTCCCTTCTCTTGTTCACATTGTTTTGTTCCGTAAATTTCTCTAATCTGCTTTAAATTTCCAGAAAGATGCACATCCAAGCTATGTCATAAATGCGGAAAAGAAGGCAAAAGACCACGACAGGCATCCTTCTATTGTAAAGAAGAAAAATGTGGCCGCTTCAACAAAGAATATCCAGCCGATCTGAACGGGGCTATCAACATCGGTAAACTGTCTGTTGTGTATATCCTGGCGGACGGGGTTGCTTTGACTCAACCCATAATTCCACCCAATTTTTCCGAGTGGAAAATCTCTCGTCATCGAAATTCCTTGTAGGAATCTACGTCCTTTAGGGCGGAGAGGATGTCAAAACAGAGTTCTTTTTCATGTAAGAAGTAAAAAATTTTAGAAATTTTCTATCAAACTTTATTAGGAAGACTTTTACTTTTTCAGTGAATTGTCACTAACTGATTTCCCTTTTTCCGGTCAATCTTCGCCCGACTCCAATTATGAATAAATCTCAAAAGAATAAATAACACGTGAGTTGAAATCATGATACAATGTATCAATTGTAAGAACATATTAGAAACGTTCTTTACTTGCAAACATTGCAGATCAAAGCCTTTTTGTGAATTATGTATTCAAGAATGTACGAGTTGTCACAATTTTATTTGTCCAAGTTGTATCGATAATTGTCATGAATGTGGGGATCCAACGTGCTTCATTTGTTCTTCTTACTGTACAGTCTGTGGTAAATATTTATGTGGAAAATGTGGAGTCGAATGCGTAGAGTGTGGAAAATTTGTGTGTCTTGAAGAGTCCGCAATTTGTATTACTTGCAAAAATTATGTTTGTGAAACATGTGTATCATCCCATCTTTGTTTTTCTCTGATAAAAGAAGAGGTAGAATCAATAGAAAAGACCGAGGAAGATCTTTGCCTATTTTGCGAATCCGAAATGCCTGAAGAAGCGAAATTTTGCCCCGATTGTGGAACTGAAATAAAGAAAATGATTTGTAATATTTGTAACGGCAGAATTCTGCCTTCAGATGATTTTGTTAATTGTGCTAACTGCAAAGATTATTTTCATAAAGAACACTTGCTGAAATGGATCAAAACAAATGCCAAATGCCCCAATTGTGAAGCACCAATTTCAGAAAGGGACGTTATTTAAATCAACAATTTATTGGTAGCGATCAATCTTGAAAATAGCTATTTCTGGAAAAGGTGGTGTAGGAAAAACAACAATCACAGCGAATCTCGTATTATCTTTGAGCAGAGATGGATATAAGGTTTTAGCTGTTGATTGTGACCCAAATACCACGTTGGCAACTGCCTTAGGACTTTCTCATCATGAAGCAAGTAAAATAATCCCTTTATCCGAGAACTATGATCTAATCGAGAATAGAACTGGCTCTAGACCTGGCTCTTTTGGAGGAATATTTCGCATGAATCCGAAAGTTGATGATCTCATTGAGAATTTCTCAGTCCCTATTCAAGATG
>JAECRX010000175.1 GCA_016292335.1 Candidatus Sifarchaeum subterraneum
CGCTCTTCCGATCTGGCGCATCGAGAAAACGAACAAGTGAGAAGCAAAGAAATGTCAGCTTCACTTCGGCGGCACAACCGCGAGCAGCCTTGTCTTCGGAAAACAAAACAAGCAGCGATTCCCCTCAATGGGTGGGTTTGCCAAAACGAAACACTATGTCCCCCTAATGGGTGCGGGTTGGTGAAAACGTGCCAGCAGTCAGGGAGGACTGGCGACCATGCGTCGCAGTAAAATGATGTTCCGGAACATTGCGTTATTATGCTACAGATTTACGTCACCAAGAGACATCGTAGCGATTATCTTTCATACGTGGAATCAAATATCTGTTTTAGTCTCTGATATAACCGTTTTGTAACCTCGTGTTCTTTAGTTCCTTCGGGTGGATATTCTTTAGGATCCTCCAAGGCCATACTCAATACATCTAACAGACATTCCATATCCCATGCATACAATCCGATTGGCCTCTTTCCTCTATAATTGTCAATACGGCGATCAAGGCCAAAACTCTCTGCCATCGACCATGTATGTTTCTGAAGTTCCTCAAGTTCCTGACCTGTAATCAAGATGCTCACTTTAATGTCCCGTTTACCTGGTTTCATGATCACGTATTCTTCCGAGGAATGTTGCCTAATGTTACGCAGTTTGGCGGAAAATATCAATTAGTATTATGTCATGCTTAAAGAATCGAAGCAAACCTAAGCTTAGTCTTGAGGGACACTTTAAAAATTCCAATATATAGAATATAGGACAAGCTATTTTAGCTAACATCATCAGAAAATATACTTGATTTTTGTTCACAAATATGTGAACTTATTAGTGTGGAACGAACCATCATATTCTATAAAACAGCAGAAGGGAAATGTCCTGCTGAAGAGTTTTTAAGACTCTTTACCAGGGAAAGTAGTTCAAAAAGTTACCTGGGTTTTAGATTTGATTAGAGAAACAGAAAAAGTGCCAACTATATATTTAAAGAAGCTACATGGAAGCGATGATATTTGGGAATGCAGAATACAGTTTGGCCCGAATATCTATAGGCTTTTTTCTTTTTTTGATATGGGTAAGATGATAGTATTAACCCATGGTATTGTGAAGAAATCACAGAAAACACCTAAAAAGGAGATTAAAATCGCTGAAACTTATAAAAATGATTATTTCAGGAGGAAACAAAATGGATGATTTATATAGATACATCGATAAAAGAAAAAAATCAGATCCCGAATTTGCTGAAGGTTACGACGAAGGATATGAACGTTTCAAAATAGGGGTTATGCTTAGAGAGGCTAGAGAATCCTGTGGATTAACTCAAGCAGAATTAGCTAACGCTATTAACACAACGAAAAGTGCCATTTCCAGACTTGAGAACCATGCTGAAGATATTCGGCTATCAACTTTAGATAAAATAGCTAATGCTCTAGGAAAAACCTTAAAGGTTAGTATCAACTGACGATTACCCACAAGGGTGTAGGTTGATGAAAAATAAGCTCAGATATTGATCTATTTCTTAGAATGGACGATCCAAAAGGTCTCTGTTATAAGTAAGTCACGGGAGGAGCTAATGCAATCGACAACAACAAAAGCCAAAATGGAGCAACTAATCCATAATTTGCCCGAGGAAGCGAGCTTTGAAGACGCTATGGAAAAGCTCTATCTTCTCTATAAAATTGAAAAAGGTATTCAACAGGCAGATGCCGGTCAGACTATTTCTCATGAAGAAGCCAAAAAACGATTAAGTAAATGGCTCGATTAATATGGATTCCTCAAGCTCTTGACGACATAGAGGCAATCTGTAAGTTCATAGCCCGCGACTCCAATCATTTTGCTTATCTTTTTGCAAACAAAATATTTGAGATAGCAAAAACCTTGGAATCATTTCCTAATGCCGGCAGGATCGTTCCAGAAACTAATCAAGAAAGTATTGGCTTCTTTCAGAAATCCTAAAAAGTAGTTAACACTTTTGTGAATGCCAATTTTCGATCTTTTTTCGAAGGGTACGTGAAAGAGATCATCGCAACTGAGACAGCGCGCTTCCTTGATCGAGCGAATCCTGTAGTAACCGAGATAGCTGATGGGGAATTCCGTGCGCATTACATCACTGAGGAGTTGAGGCTTGATTTGGTCTAGACACTTGGAGAGTTCGCTGTAAGCCACAGATGGAAATCCATCACTGCAGCGTAGAATACTTAGAAGAATTGCGTTGGCAACTTGAGTGCAGAGCCCAGTTACATATGATCTGTCGATAGGAAAGTCCGGGTCGTCGAGTTCAGATAAAGCGGACGCAAACTCGTCCAGTCTTTTCTTCACAGCCTCTCCATAGTCTCTGCGGTATTGTATTGGGTAAGCTGTCGAACTTAAGCCGAAGAACTCTTCAATTCTCATTAGGATCAAGAGATCGCACAATCATTGGCTAAACGGATTCGTATAAAGAAACGGAACATAGTAAATATATTATGTCCCATCGGCACTATTCCGGCAAACACACAGCCCTATATCTTCTAATGTTACGTTAGCCAATATGTGATTTTGCCGAAGTGCACATTTTCGACCCTCAAAAAATTCGGCATTGTGCACTTCTGGCGGGCTGAAGAAACTGGCCAACAAAGACAATGGCTATTCTCTAGAAACCCAAATATCTCGGGCTGCTTGTTCAAGTAGTTCTTTGCATACCGGACAAATATAAATTGTGTAATGCCCATGCATATCACCGAACAATAATTCAAGTAATTTTGCTTTTGTTATTTCTTTTTCCATATCATTC
>JAECRX010000176.1 GCA_016292335.1 Candidatus Sifarchaeum subterraneum
CAACAATTAGTTGACGAATTAGAAACAATAATCAATACGCGCCCTAACAATAGCTAAAGCATTAAAACGACTTCGCATAGCTCGTGGGTGGGATTCGAACCCATGACTACGTGGAGATATCCCCCGAAGTCCCGCATTTCACACGGTTATTTTCTATTGATATACAGACTATTTAGAGTAAAAGAATTATTTAAGCTTTACTGAGCGGAGGTTCGCGCGCGCGGTATTATCTAGAATCTATTTTGCCGTTTACCAACCTATATCAACCCATAATAGCAAATCTTTAATATGTCTTATTGTTAAACTCAATCCAGGGGTTGTATAATTACTTAAAAATAGACTTCTTGATGGAAAAAAAGTTGCAGTTCTTGTCGAAACAGAATATATCCCGGAAGAAATTAGGTACTACAAAAACCGATTTTCAGAACTTGGCGCAGAAGTCCATTTTTTATCCCATCTTTGGGGCGAAGAAAAAAGACGATTCATTTGTGATATTGATGACCCAAATAAGGCAGTTTCATCAATAGAAACTATGATTTGTGAAATGGAAGTTGTTGATACAAATCCTAACGAGTATGATATTGTAATTGCAGCAGCAAATTATGTTACATGTAGATTGCGGGAAATCCCACCACCTAATAGTCTAGGTAGTCCCAACTTGATGAATACGGCTCCAGCAGTAAAATTCTTTGCTGAAGCTATGAAGAATCCGAGAATAGTTAAAGGTGCAATGTGTCATGCCTTGTGGATTTTAACACCAGTTCCAGAATTATTGCGGGGACGACGGGTTATCTGTCACACCGTGGTTTTGCCTGATATTCACAATGCTGGAGCAATTTTCGTTCCTGATCCGAGTCACGTAGTTGTTGATAAGGATCTGATTACCGCCAGATCTGCTGCTGATTTAATAGAATTTGTAAACGCAATAGTTGAGAGAGTTTTGAAATCGGATGTTATTTCGGAAAAACGATTTTCAGAAAATAGAGGGTTCAGAGAAAAGAAGAAAAAAGTAGAAATCGTTCTTAGCAGTTTTGGTTTCTGGGGAGAAGAACTTATTGCACCTATGGAAGAGTTTGAGAAAGCTGGAATTGAATACTCTTTCTCCACTCCCTATGGATTCCCACCTAGAATCGTAGGTGTAAGCATGAATCCGGATTTCGTTGATCCTGTACTAAACCAGAAAGTCACTTCAACTGAAATGGCTGAAAAAGTTCGCAATCTAGTTTTTTCAGATCGTTTATCCACTTTTCGTTCTGTGAGCGATATTCACGTGGATGATTTTGATGGTCTTCTATTAGTTGGAGGAAGTGGGCCAATATTGGATATGGCGAATTGTCGACCCCTACACCAGTTAATCTGGCAAAGCTATAACGCTGGTAAAATTATTGCAGCAGAATGCTATGCAATAGCTGCATTAGCATTTACAAGAAATATGAATGAACCGCGTAGTCTAAGGTCTATTATCTATGGGAAGAAAGTCACTGGACATCCTCTTTCACATGATTATACAACTGCATATGGATACGCGGGAGTCTTGTCAGAAAGCCCATTTATTGGTCCTCCAATACCTTTGGAATTCATCCTTCGAGATGCAGTTGGACCTGAGGGTGAATTCATTGGAAATGAAGGACAACCAACTTCTGTAGTTGTTGATTTACCATTTATCACCGCCCGTTCTGTAGCATCATCAAGAGAGTGCGGTAAAGCCTTGGTGAAGGCTTTAAAAAAATCCAACAAAAAGTATGTTCCCACAAAGTAAGACGGAGGGCTTAATATGCCAAATGAAATTATCAATAAAAGTTCTGAAGAATTAGTTCTGAAAGACCAAAAGTGGATCACTAGCTTTCCCAAAGGAGAAAGATGGCAAAGACACTTAAAAGAAGATTTGCTGCCTTTTTGGACCAATAAGGATGCACTAGGAGAGCCAATAGGAAATTTTCCAACTTATAGAGCCGATGATGGAACTGTCGTTAATATTAACAATCTCCCAACTGAATTTCAAAATGTGATTCCTGGAATAGTTTTTCTTGATAGGGATTATGTTCGGGCCAAATCACGTCAAATTTTCGCTTATGGCGTTGCTTATCACATGACTGGAGATGAAAAGTATCTGGTCTATGCAAAGGCGGGTGTTGATTATCTATTTAAGTATGCTCTTGATGATTACGGTGCTTGTTCTTGGTTTAAATTGCCTGATAGAACACCTAGTCCAAATCCGATGCAACGTACTAGTCAGGACTTGGCTTATGCAGTCTCGGGAATTGCTTTTTATTACTATCTGACTCGTGATAAAAAAATTGAGAAGAAAATATTAGAATTAAAAAACTACATCTTCGAAACATATTGGGATGAAGGGATCGACATGTTGAAATGGGTTGTTGAACCCAATCAAGACAAAGACAGCCCAGATCAAAAGGAACTTGTGTCACAACTTGATCAGATATATGGTTATCTTCTGTTATTAGCTCCCAGCCTTCCTCTCGATGAACAAAGGAAAGCTAAGAAAGAACTTCAAAGACTTGCATGGGTCATTATTAAACATTTTTTTGTGAAACGTTATGGTTTATTCTGGGGAAGTGTAACAACTACAGAAAGAAAGCGGCTTGACACCTCACACACGGATTTTGGGCACTCTGTTAAAACTATGTGGATGATTATGCAAATTGGTAAGCTTACCAATAATTTGGAACTATTCAATTTTGGAAGGAATGGCGCTGTTGACATAATAAACCTCGCCTTCAACCCAATAAAAAAAATCTGGATGAAGGGTTATAAGAAAAACTCCATTATAAAAAAATGGATCATGGATTTTGATAAAGAGTGGTGGGCATTTACTATTCTGGATCAAGTAGCAGCTACCCTCAGTTTGAATGATCCAGATTATGCAGAGATGCTAATTTACACATATTCTTTCTGGTTCAAGTATATGGTAGATCAAAAAAACCATGGTGTCTGGCACATGCTTGAAGGTAAGACTAATCTGCCATCGCCTGGATTTCCTAAACAACATTCTTGGAAAAATGCCTTTCATACTTTTGAGCATGCCTTGATTGGGTATCTATGCAGTCAGGCCATTCACAATCTAGATATTAATTTGTATTTTGCATTTGAAAAAGACTTCGATCCCAAAACTCAGGAAAATCGGAAGAGGATTCACCCCTATTTCTACCAAGCTGCCATGAAAGAAATTGATGTAAGTCGTAAATTTAGGGGGAAGAAGAAATTTCTTAAGAATTTAGTTAAAACACGTGTAGTCTTCTCTGATCTTAGATAAGATGGCAAAATCATGATAGATCAAAGTGATATTATCTATTTTCTTTTGATTGATAGATTTTATGATGGCGATCAACAGAACAACTATGAAGTGGATAAAGCGAATCCTTGGGCTTACCATGGTGGAGACTTTAAGGGAATTATTGAAAAAATTCCTTATCTAAAGAATCTTGGGATAACTACTATTTGGATATCTCCTGTTTATGTAAACATAGCCCTACCCGCTAAAAACCGATGGGGATATCATGGTTATTGGACTTTAGATTTCGAAAGAATAGATTATCATTGGTGCACTCCCAAAGTTGGAAAACGTGGGGGTGGAAAGGAATTTCTTCGCAACCTAGTTAATGTTCTTCACAAGAATAGAATTAAACTAATACTAGATATTGTGATAAATCACACAGGCTACGAACATCCAGCGGTAAAAGGGGAAAAAAGCAGAAAAATCAAACCCCACTGGTTTAATCCACCTGGAAGAAGATCGCCTCAAGAACAGTATCTTAGTGGGCTACCGGACCTAGATCATGATCAGGTAGAGGTAGCGGATTTCTTTGTAAATAATATCCTTGATTGGATTGAAAAGACTGGGGTAGACGGATTGAGAATTGATGCAGTTAAACATGTTGAGAGTTCATTCTGGTATCATTTCAAGAATTATGTTCGTGGAAGGCATCCAGATATCTCAGTTATTGCAGAGGTCTTGGATACGAAAGCGAAATATGTATCCAGTTTTCAGCGATATTTCGCTTTCGATTCACTATTTGACTTTCCATTGCAACAAGCAATTTGGGATGTATTTATTCACGATAAAAGCTTCAATCTCATTGCCTGACCACGAATCTCAGAGGATGAACCAAAAGGCGTTTTGGATAAAGATATTTTTTATTCAAACCACAACAAGCTAATTACCTTAGTTGATAACCACGACTTGAGCAAAAGATTTTTCTCTGCAATACTTGAAAGATTCGAAGGCAATAAAGTGGAAGCTTTAAAAGTTTTCAAAATGGCTATGACCTTTCTTTTGACTACTCGTGGAATCCCACAGATTTATTATGGAACTGAAATTGCAATGGAGGGTCATAAGGATCCTGACAATCGACGGGATATGCGGTGGGAGGTTTTTGAGGATAAATTAGAACCGTCTGTTAAATTTCCTTTGGAAAAAGAAGCTTTTAATCACATAAAAAAGCTAATCTCTATTCGAAGAAAGACACCTGCTTTAAGATATGCTTCCTTGATCACGCTTTATTCTGATAATTTTGTATATGCATACCTGCGAGAGTTTAGAGGAATGCATGTTATTGTCATAATCAATAATGGACATAAACCAATGCCGTTCCCGTTGACAATTGAGATAAGTGAAAATACAAACGTACCACCAAGGATGAGCAAAAATCTAGAAGGAAAACGTTTTATCGATATTATTAATCAGAATAATAATCCCATCGAAGTTATCAATGGTAGAATCAAAGTTCAACTTGAAGGTAAAACAGCAGCCCTCTATATTGATCGAATTGGGATTCAGTTTTGATTTGATAAACAGAAAATTTCTCTATCAGTCCTGCGCGCGCGTCTTGCGCGAGCATTTAGATTTTTGATTTATTCTTCTTCGGCTCTTTTTTTGCTTTTTCCTGTCGCCGAATCTCTTCGAGGATGGGTTTGTTTTTGTCATACCAACTGACTAATGGTTGAACCTGAAGGCTTAGCTGCCATATCTCATCTGTAGCCTCTTTCAATTTTTCCTCAAGTTCGTTAACTCTCTTGGTCATTACTCCTGCCACAGTCTTAGTGGAAACGTTTTCTTTTTGCAATTGTTCGATGGTAGTTTCGAGTTGTGTGAATCGTTCACTGTTTTTTGCCTTAGGTGATTGCAGGATCGTTAGCATTGTTTTGAGTTGAACAAACCTCTCTCGTAGTTGAACAGTTGTCAGATAAGTGTCATCGCTTTTGGGTATGGCTTTTCCACACATTTTTTTGCCAGCGGTCAGACCTATTCCAGAATCTATGGAAGCACTGAGAAACATCTTCCTAAAACAGTGAAAGGTTAATCGTTTTTCTCTCGTGTCTATTTCTGCTTTTTCTGCAAGTGTTTTTAGCCAACTATTGATTCGGTCTTCGCTTATAGGTCCTTTCCCATTGCTTGGAAATAGATACGGGTTTTCTTTTTTCTCTATTGTTTTCAGGTAAACCTTGAGCAAGTTGACAGTTTCAGCACTTAAAAAACCATGAGCAACAACATCTTCTTTACCGGTCATAACATCGAATGATATTGGCGGTTCTTGATTCAATTCTGGCAGGTCAGTTTTCTTAATATTTCGGAAATCTGAAATTCTTAAGGCAAGGTCTGTTGCCACAGCAAGCAAAACACGCTCCCTTAAATCCGCCACTGAAAACATGGAACGAACATGTTCTATCCGTAAAGGGAAGGATTTGCTCGTTTTGACGGTCTTGCTTACTTTGCTTCCAGTCCTTATTTGAATAGGCATTTCATAATATCTGAAAAGCTGTCTGATGCCAAGTGTCGAAGTTCTCGCACTATTTATTGCGTATCCTTGCTCTAAAAGATGAGCGTGGAATTGTTCGATTTTTCTTTCGAACCTTTTAGCTCTGTGTTTTGCTTCAATTATGTTTTCATCTGGTCTTGGCGTCAAATCATCTTTCCGTATCTGTAGAATTTCTTCAGGGGTCTTGTCGAACCAGTCAGAAAATTTCTTTATTCCGTAACGATACTCTTTCCTAGTGTGCTTGTTGCTGATCGAGTCTAAAAACTCTCTTACACTCAACTGCACGGCCCACCACTCCTTTTATGTCTTTCAGGTATATCAACATTTCGTTTAGCCGTGCATTATACGGGTCTTCCCCCGCAAACCCCATTTTTACGCTATAAAAATTACGTAAGTTCGTCTTCAGTCTTTGTCGCGCGTAAAGGCTTTTTCGAGTTCTTCTGAACTCATATACTTCACATTCGTAAAAACGTGCTTAACAACGTGAGCTGCTGTGGATATTGG
>JAECRX010000177.1 GCA_016292335.1 Candidatus Sifarchaeum subterraneum
ACGCGGAGGTAACGCCAAATTTTTTTAAGTTTTCAACATAATTTATGGTTATCTCTTTTTGTAGCCTATGGAAGATGGATCCAGCCTTTTCTAGCCCTAGAGCTTCAATTAATTCCTTAAATAACGATACAACAAATTTATGAGGAAAAATTCCTCCCGAAATCCCAACTGCTTTCAAATGGCCGGTTTCTTTTTCAGCATAAAACCATTCTGGAAAAATTATCTTCACTTTAGATTCGCTGAAAACATTGCTTAACTCATCATAAAGGGCTTCTACGTTTTTTTCTGTAAAATCCTCCTCACTCGTCCACATATTTTTCTTTTCCATGAGCTCAGAAAAGTAGGATCCAATACTTTCCATTGCTTGGAGAACAAGAGGTGTTTTAGACTCTGGAAATGGGAGAACGAAAGCACATTGTTTTCTATAAACTCGATTCTTAGGAGCTAGCCTGATAGAAGACTTAATTTTAAATGTTAAGGCAATAGATCTAAGGTCACTTAATCCAGGAACGGGTAATGGCCCATGAACACCTTTTGGTGCTCCAAAACCAAATCCTACTGCAATTAAATTTTGAGCAGCGAGTTGGAGGGCTTCACCTTCACCCAATGGTGTTTTGTTGACGTGAAGCTCAGGGCCTTTTTCTCCGAGTGAAGTTAATAAAATTCCTATAAATATGCTATCTTCTTTTTCGTCGATTAAATCAGCCAATTTTCTTGTTCCTTGAAACTTTTTGTTAAAAAATTATCAAAATTTGCAGATCGAACCTAGTTATAGTCTTAACTAGTTACCTAGTAACTATTAAGTTTTTTGGGGGTAAATTGATGTCTGTCCATATTACATTGTCCTAAAGATACTTTTCTTTGAATAATCAGATTACTTTATGTCTCTAAGTTATTTACAAAAGGAACCCTAATCCGATCTACCACACAAGACCTATAGTTACCTTAAATATTTTTTTATGCTATCCACAAAAGATATGGCACGTTTTTGTCCTTATTAACAGGATTAATATCATCTCTCCTCCTTTTTTCATCCTTTCTTTCATGGGTGATTAGAGAAGGAGGTATTTTTTTCTCTTAAATTGTTCAGATATGTTTTTAGTCAAAATTTTCTTATTTTTTGTTTAACTAGAGCTGCTGCTTCAGAGTTATTTCATCTATTTTCTCTATGTTTCTGTTAAAAAAACACCAGCCAAAATCAGAATCATTCCTATTAAAGTGAAAATGGTAATTATTTCTCCAATCAAAATTACCGCAAGGATAATTGTGAAAATCGGAATTAAAAATAGCGTGGTTCCTGCTAAGGTGGCGTCAATTTTACTCACAATCTCATTCCACAAAAGATATGCAACAACCGAACCGAATAATGCCAGAAATACAATAATTGCCCATGCCAGAAGGGATATTTCAATTATTACTGAAGGATTCTCTAACATGAAGGCAAAAGGAATTAGATAAATTGCTCCTAGAATCATTGACATTGTTGTAATAGCAAAAGTATCTTCTTCTTCGAAAATTGGCTTAGAATATATAGTATAAATTGCCCAAAAAAAGGCAGAAATTACAATCAGAAGATCTCCGAGTATCTTATCTATTGAAAATAAATTTGCAAGATCACCTTCTGTGACTACTAATAAAACTCCTAAAAAGCTCATGGGGATACCAATAATTCTCCTTATATTCAATTTTTCATTGAGGAACAATACAGACAGTATTGCAATGAATATCGGTGCAAAATTAGTGACAATACTTGCATTTGAAGCAGTTGTAAAAAGCATGCCTTCAAACGCGAATATGAAGAAAAGAGTATATCCTGTTAAACCTAGAACACTTAAAGCAATAAAGTCCTCTTTTATTAACTTTGTAATCTTTGACCATCTGTTTCGTAATAAAGAGATGATTAGCATAAGAGTTCCTGCAATGAGAAAGCGAACCATCGCAAATGAGATCGGCGGGATTTCACTTAAACCAATTTTAACCAAAACAAAAGTAGAACCCCAAATAAATGTAACCAAAAAAGCCATGATTCCAACTTCAATTTTTTTTGATTTTTCTTTCATATGGATTCCTCAATGCAGACTTGACTAAAAAATAAAATGAATGACCCTCATTTCAGGAAGAGAATAAATATGTTTCCATTTAATTAGTAACAAGTCTTTTAACGTGGCTCTTAGAAAAGTTTAATCCAGCTTGACTGAATTCATTTAAAATAAAAAGGATTGTGAAATAAATGATCTAATTCAAGGCATTCTTCATTGCTATTTAACGAATCCGTTGATTATCTTGAAATATCTAAAATTGAAACAAAATTAAAGCGGTTCAAATAATTCTTTTCCAACTCCGCACAGAGGACATGCCCAATCATCCGGTAGATCCTCGAAAGTTGTGTCTGGCTCTATACCGCTCTCTGGATCGCCAACTTCAGGATCATAAATGTATCCACAAATAGTGCATTCCCACTTTTCCATTATTCTACCTCCACAGTCCTTTTCAATTCTTTTTATCATAAATTGTGGTAATTAATTAAGTTTTCTGTGGTAGAGAGAGGGGTTGAGTTGCCTTTTGTAAATAAATTAGAGACATAAAGTAATCTGATTATTCAAAGAAAATATCTTTATGACAATATAGATATGGACAGACATCAACTTATCCACACAAAACTTAATAGTTACAAAAAAATATTTTCAGGGTAACAAACAGAAATCCTTCGGAAGTCATAGAAGAAGGATGAAAAAAATTTTTATAGGAATTTTAAAGATCGCAAATTATCTACTAAACAGATATATTGCCAAAAAGCGAACTTTACTATGTCAGAGTTAACAATAAATCAAGTCATTGATCATCAGAATCTTTTATTATCTAATTTTATAATTTCTAGGTAAAAATCAGATTATATTATCGTCTTGAATATTAGAAACTCTGATTTTTCCCAATTGCTTATAAAGATATAGAAGGAGGATTTTTTATGATCTTAAGTCTTGATTCTGAACTAAAGACACGTTTTCCTCATCTAAAAGTTGCATTCGCTCTGATTAAAAATGTGAAGGTTCAAAAAGCTGATGAGAAACTAAAAGATTTTATCTTACAACAAACTGAAGAAATAAAAAAGCAATATGGACATGATCCTTCCTCAATAAAGAATATTCAGATTATTGAAACTTTCCGTAACCTTTTACGGCAAACTATTGTCCAGAGGATTAGAGCATCATCTGTCGAAGCTTTAATTCAACGGATTTTGAAAGATAAACCCTTCCCAAGTATAAATAATATTGTTGATGCTGGTAACCTCGCTGTCATTAATACAGGGCATCCCATTGGAATATTTGATGCGGATAAATTTTCTGGAGATATAACATTACGTTCTGCCGAGAAGGGTGAGAGTTTCATCCCAATAGGATCTAAAGAGTCAATTGAATTCGATGGAGGAGAAATAATTCTTTCTGATGCAGATGGATTGGTTTTATCAATTGTAGCATACAGAGATTCAGATAAAACAAAAATTATTAATACAACAAGAAATATCTTAGTAGTTATTCTTGGTATAGAAATAGAATCCTTATTGAAGGCTGCTCAGTTAGTAGTCAATTATATCACTGAATTCTGCGGCGGAGAAGGGAAGGTCGAGTTGGCAAGTTAAAATAAAAATACGGGGCTTAATTTCAAAAGAAAAAATTTGGTAATCCTTATTTACCTACTAATCCTTTTATCTCACAAAATAAGCGA
Source organism: Candidatus Sifarchaeum subterraneum (assembly GCA_016292335.1). Lineage (GTDB taxonomy): Archaea > Asgardarchaeota > Sifarchaeia > Sifarchaeales > Sifarchaeaceae > Sifarchaeum > Sifarchaeum subterraneum. The sequence continues at coordinate 3,724 of JAECRX010000177.1, forward strand.
GAATTAGTCTTATGCTAAAAGCTTGTAAATAATTTATTTTGCATTTTAAATTAAATACCTCTAAAAATGTTAAACA
>JAECRX010000178.1 GCA_016292335.1 Candidatus Sifarchaeum subterraneum
TAATTTTATAAAGTGCTGTTTCTGCTTTTATTATGTCAATAAGAGCTTGGGCATCTGCAACTCTACCTGCAATGGTTGCCGCTATATGATTATCAATTTTGAAAACTTTCTTTGCATGCTTATGGGCAACAAAGTATCCAGCTGTTGCTCTTCGATCTGTACCCATTACTATTCCATTTTTACTGACAATACCAATTGTGGTGGTACCAGAGGTAAGGTATGGCCGCTTTGAGTCATCCAAAATCATGTTAAAACCTCGAAAGAAATGTTTCTGAAAATGGGTTAGAAAGTAGTAAAAATCGAAAAAAATAATTCTTTTCCGTGTCGATTAATGTTGGGGTTGTATAAAAAGATTGCGAGATTTATTTAAAAATATGATTTATTTACTTCGGTAAAACAGATGAAAAAAAGGGATGTAAAAGAAAAAATTACGCTAGATGATAACCGAAAGATACATTGTTATCCTTTGCATCTTGAATGAAAGGAGAGAAAGATTTGCCAAGAATACATAGTATGGACTTACCAAGAAAAGTTATTGTTGGGCAAGGAGTAATCAGTCAAATCGGGGATATTTGCAAGGATTTGGGATTTAAAAAGAATGTTTTAGTTTTTTCTGGGAAAAACACTATGAAAATTGCTGGAAAACATGCAATTGATTCTCTTGAAAATGTATCTTTTGATGTAGTTCAGATGATAGTAACTAGATCAGATAACGAAAATGTATTAGCTGCACAGAGAAAAATAAGAAAAGGGGTTGAGCTGGTGATTGGAGTAGGGGGAGGGAAGGTAATCGATGTTTCAAAACTAGCAGCCGCAAATGAAAGAATTCCTTTCATAAGTGTTCCAACAGCAGCTAGTCACGATGGAATTGCATCATCCAGAGTATCAATAAAAGGTTCTGGACCTCCCCAATCGACTGAAGCAAAAACACCTGTTGCAATTATTGCAGATACCCACATAATTGCGAACGCACCATCTCACCTTATGATCTCCGGATGTGGGGATGTGATTGCCAACGCAACAGCAGTAAGGGATTGGGAGTTTGCACATAAATTGAAAGGCGAATACTACGGTTATTATGCTGCTTCTCTTTCAGGCATGTGTGCTAAAATAATTATTGACAATGCTAATATTATTCAAAAAATGAAGGAAAAAGAAGAAACAGTAAGAACAGTTCTTGAAGCTTTAATAAGCAGTGGTGTAGCTATGTGTATTGCTGGCTCCAGCAGACCTGCCAGTGGTTCAGAACACCTCTTCTCCCATGCGTTAGATCTGATTGCCCCTAACTGCGCCTTACATGGTGAGCAATGTGGAGTGGGTACTATCATGATGATGTATTTGCATGGAGGTCCTTGGGAGAAAATCCGAGATGCTCTTAGAGATATTGGTGCTCCGACAACTGCAAAAGAATTAGGGCTAGAGGACAAGTTGATAATTAAGGCATTAAGCATCGCACACACAATTCGAGATAGATTTACCATTTTAAGCGAAAATGGATTGACCCCGAATGCTGCAGAAAAGCTTGCAAAAATAACAAGGGTAATCGAATATTGAGGAGGAAACAGGTATAACGATCACACTGATTGGAACTAAACAAGCAAAAAAGGGTTATCGCTTCATTCACCAAGGTCCTGCAGTTGATTGTGGTGGTTGTTCACTTATCCGACAATGCATGAATAATCTTGAAGTCGGAAGAATCTACAAAGTTGTGCAAGTACGTGATATTGAACATCCTTGCAAGATCCATGATCTCGTTCGTGTAGTGGAAGTGAAGGAAAGTGAGATCGAAGCCACAATTGACACAAAAACAGCTTATGAAGGTGCTATAATCGTTTATGAACCACAACAATGTAGGAATTATTCTTGCGCATTTATAGGAAAGTGTAAGCCAGAAGGGCTGAAGGATGGAGATAAATGTAAAATTCTTGAGATTAAAAACAAATTAGGTGGATCCTGCAGCCTTGGAAAAAATTTAACTCTTGTGAAATTATTGCGAATTTAATCTTCCTTCTCATACTTTTCTATGAAAAAGACTGGTTTTTCGATAATGAATCTTTGAATATCCCTTGCAATGCCCTTTTTGGCGAATTGTAGTCCTTCCATTAGAAATGTTTCTTCAGGAAGATAGATTTCAATCCCTCTTTCTACATTTTCAACTTCTATTTCTTCTAAATTTACCGGTATTCTACGACTTACTAAAGCTTTTAGTTTTTCCTCTTCAGTTCGAAGAATCTCTTTTACCGTTACATCGTATATCAATGTTTTCCCAGCTAAGGGGTGATTTAAATCGAGGCGAATTCTACCACCACTGACACTTGTAATTGTTGCTGGTATTCCTTTGTAATTAATTATCATTCCTGTTCTAGGACGAATTCCTTGTTTCCGAAATTCTCGGATAGGAATGGTTTTTGATTTTTCGGCAACCCTTTGGCCAAAAGCTTTTTCTGGAGGAATTTCTAATTTCTTTTCTTCACCTTCAGTAAATCCCACTAGTCCTTCATCAACCCCTTCAATCATCCATCCTTCCCCAACAACAATAAACCTTGGTTGATAAGTTCCATCTTCTCTGTAAATCTTTTCTTTCTTTGCGACATCTTCCAAAGTTAAATCAACTATTTCATTTGTATCCTTAACTCTGGCTACAAAATCGATGAAAATGAAAGCTCCCTTTTCGACAGAAGAAGTTTTTGCATCTTTCTCTTCTGTTTCTGCTTTCTTTTCGACAACAGAAGTTCCTATATCCTTTTCTTCAGACATTACACTCCCACTCGAAATGTTTTTTTAACCCATCTTGACAATTCGCTCGCTTCACGCTATCCCTCCGCAGGGAAGCTCCCCCTTTAAAGGGTGAGAGGAACTGCGGCATACATAATTTGTTGATTAAATAATCTGATACATTCTTCCGGTTTAGCTTTTTGAGTGAACCTTTTATTATCCAAATTGTATGCATGTAGAGATATTCTGCTATTTCTATATCCACCCACTCTAGCTAATCTTCCATTATACAGCACAACATCGTTCTTCTTGAATGGTGGTAAACTATTTGATCCACCTTCTCGGGGTCTCTCTCCACCTTTCTTAAACTGAATCTTATGCAGCTGTCTTCTCCTGTTCTGATATCTCTTCCACACAAAGAAACTAGGTGTTGTTAGATCTTTGGTATTTACTATCTGAGTTGCTAACACCATAGCATCAACTGCATGAGAATTTGGAGTTCTTTGAGACTTTCTGCCATCTTTCTTCAAGCCAAGTTCTTCTCTGAGCTCTGATGTTTCTATTCCAGTATAGATATGAACTGGTTTACCGCTCCATAGTAGCAATTGATTGTACAGTTTTGCCTTACCAATTTCGACTGTGGAGAAGTACTTTCCCCACCTCTTCTTGTAGTGATTGAATCTGACATCCTCTACCGCAAAGTCAGTAATGGGGTAGAGTTTTCTCAGTTCTTCTATTACTTTCAAACGGAATTCGACTTTAGCTCTTTGTTCTGGAGCCAACCAACCTTCAGCTCTTTTTCTGTTATTAAATCTCTTAGGTCTTCTTCTATACTTCCTATATCTTCTACCTCTTCTCAAAATTCTTCTCTGACTCATCTTCTTGCTGATTCCTTTTGGCAGTTCGGCCATTCCTGTGATTTGCACTTTCTCTTTAGTATTAATAGAGATACCATCAAATTTGGCGCCAGGGTCTAACCCTAGACACATATATTGTTTTTTGTTGAACTGAGAAGTTGGATCAAAGGTGAGTTGAATATAGAATATCCCTAATTTATTCCATTTTTTCGCTGCTAGACCCCTCTTCAGCAATTTTCTTGCCTTTGAAGGTTTACACGGCATTAATGGTTTTCCACTTTTACTGACTACGGGTACATACATATCGGTTACGACCTCCTCATAGAGGAGGAGTTTAGCGCCCTTCGACAAGCCGAATCGGGCTTAGCCCTTTCCTTAAGGACGTGGCATTGAGTGGTTCTGCCGAAGAGGACGGGACTAGGGCACGGATCCCGACGTTCTTATAGCCCGAAACGGGTAGTTCCAAACCAGAATTGGATCTGAGTCTAGTCACCTCTCGCGTTGCTACCACCATCGCAAACTCCGTCCTTCAGGGCGGAGTAGTTGACGCTATCTTGACGATTTTTTCTTATCGTATCAAAAAAAAATTCCATTAAAAAAATTTCGTAATAATTAAGTTTTCTGTGGTCAGAAGAGTGGTTTTTCCAATGTTTGATCCTTTACTCGATTATTTTTGAATATTCTTTGATGTTTGTTTGCCTTTTCATCTCAAAAACGGAAATAGTTATCTTTTCTTTCCGTTGCAATTGATTTTGTTGTGTGTTTTTTTAATGAAATAGAATGTGAAAAATGTGCGGATATGGGCTAATTAACCACAAAATTTCCTTGATAAAAAACTTTAAATTGCTCAATTCTCTGTAAAATTGAGGAATCTATCTGTTCCTAAGAGGTGGATAAGTTGTGCCTTGCCATACCCGCACAGATCACAGAAATCATCTCCGATGAAACAGCTATTGTTGACTTTGGGGGAGTTAAACGAGAGATCTCAACTATTTTAGTTTCTGATCAAAACCTACAACCCGGTACATGGGTATATGTTCACACAGGCTATGCTATCAGCGTATTAGACGAAAAAGATGCAAGAGAAAGCCTAGAACTTTGGCAAGAAATTTTTGAATTAGAGGAAAAATTATAATCGCTCAAGTGTTTCATTTTCCAAGTAAACCATTTCTCACTTCCTCTTTTTGTTCAAAAGTATATCCAGATAAGCTCTACGTTCGCATCTACGGACATCGACATTAATTTTGTATAAGAGTTCTAAAAGTTCCTGTTTCTTCTTTTCTACTTCTTCAATACTGAAAGCTGAGGTTTCCAGTTCAATAAAATGTCCATCTATCCCTCGAACAAGGTCGATTGTTAGTTCTATATCCCCTAATTTGTATATTTTTCTCTCTTTTTCGACTGTTTCGACTGGGGTGAAGCCCAAATTTTCAAAAATTTTTTTTGTTTTATCGAAATCCTTTATCTTGATTTTAATTTCTTCTCTTGTTTTGTCAATGTCTTTTTCAAAAAACTTAGGACCTTTCCAAGAAAGTATGTAGTTATCTTCTTTCTTCTCATTTTCATGTTCTTCAATAATTTCTCTCAATCTTAGTGCTTCATCAGTTACAGCAAAATCTCTTTCTGGGGAGTTAAAATATAAATCTCTTTGTTGAACTTTTTCTATAAAGATGGCGTTAAGATCTCCTAATTTTTTTAATATTTGAGGTAGATCATCCTCTTCAATTCTGACTTTAACTTCCACTTCAATTAATTGATCTTTTGTCAAGAAAAAGACCTCAATTTTAATCGATTATTAGGAATGTACTGTTTTAAAGAAATAGCCCCACTTTACTGTTTTAAATGTATCATCACCAGAAAAGTCTGGAAAGAGCCAACTTGGCACCTATTGTTCATCCCTAAAATCCTAAAATTATTAATGATTGATTAAAATGTTGGGTTGGGTTGTTCCACCGCCAAAAAGACCAATAAAGACTAAAAAAGAGTTATTAGAGGAGAGAAGAGAAAAAATTCAATGGTTAATTAAGCAGAATTTTCTAAAATCTCAAAGAATAATCAACGCCATGCTAAAAGTTCCCAGAGAAGAATTCATTCCAGAACTGTATAGAGATTACGCTTATCTAGAAGTTCCGTTGCCAATTCCTGGACGTAAGGCGACAATTTCATGTCCTCACAGTTATCCTTTGTTTTATGAAACACTTGAATTGATGGAACATGACAAATTCTTGGAAGTAGGAACAGGTTCAGGATATGGAGCGGCCTTGGCGATGGAAATTGTTGGAACGAAAGGAAAAGTAGTCACGATCGAAATAGATGAGGAAACTTATGAGTTTGCTAGAAAAAATTTTGAAAGATTGAAATACAAGGACATATTACCTATTCTCGGGGACGGATCATTGGGTTATCTCCCTGAGGCACCTTATGACAAAATCTGTATTACAGCATCTTGTCCTAAAATTCCAGACCCACTGATTTATCAGTTAAAATTTGGAGGAAAGTTGATAACTCCAATTGGCAGTCCCAGATCCGTTCAGGATCTCATTCTGATGGAGAAGGAACAGGATGGAACTTTGAAAACTAAATCTATTGGAAACGTCCTCTATGTCCCTTTGCGTGGGAAATATGGCTGGTCAGATTATTTTTGAGACCTGATGGACGTATTAAAGTTTTTATTTGGCAATTATACACAAGTTGTTTCAAAGATTATGCAAGTCACATAAGACGCTCTCAAGGATTGATAAATCCCAGGCAGATGGACCACCCGTGATCGGAAACTTTCTTTTGAATTTGTTCAAGAACAGAAGTAATCCCCTTGTAAAATGATTACCCGGAAGAACTGTCAAAAGGTGTTTGAAGAACCTTGGAGTAGTTATGATGCGGGGGGTGGGATTCGAACCCACGAAGGCCTACGCCAAAGGGTCTCTCATCTTCATCAGGAATATCCGAAGACCCTTTGAGATCTTGAGCCTTAGGTACTTCCGAGATTTATCTATAATAATTCTCGAAGATTCTCCCCCTATGGCCCAAATTTTGTTTGACCGCTCGGGCTTGGGGGGTAGTTTCTCATTCTTTATGGGAACTACCTACCCCCGCGAGTAATGCCCCCGCCCAAATCATGTTTCAATTAATGTTTTCTTGTATTCTGATTTGATGTAAAGTAATTGCAGGCACAAATTGTGTGAGATTTTTTTTATTTTTTTTCTATTTCATTAATTCTGTTCTTATCTGATATTTTTTATTTAAGCCATCTTCCCTAATCTGTTAGACTCTTTAGATTCTTTACGATACTTAATTATTTTATTATTTTAAAATAGTATTTTTAAAGAATAATGCTGGGGGATATTAATATGATTTCCATTCGAATTTCATAGCAAACTATTATTTCTTACTTTCTCACAAACAGTTGAAACTTATCAAACCTCTTTCTCCAGTAAAACAATTAAAACTTAAGAAAATGGAAGTGAAAACTAGATATGGTGGGTATCGTCGGTTATGGTATCTATATCCCTAGATATCGTATAAAGACCGAAGAAATTGCCAGAATATGGGGAGCAGATGGGGAACGCGTTGCAAAAGGTCTATTAGTCGAAGAGAAATCTGTACCCGGAACAGACGAAGATGCAGCAACTATGGCCGTTGAAGCAGCAAGAAATTCTGTAACCCAAGCTCAAATCGATCCAACAGAAATAGGAGCGGTTTATTGTGGTTCCGAAAGTTTCCCTTACGCAGTGAAGCCAACAGCAACTATAGTAGCACAAGCAATTTGTGCTAGCGAGCATATTCAATGCGCTGACCTTGAATTCGCCTGTAAGGCAGGAAGTGCAGGGATACAGATTTGTATGTCACATGTTATAGCAAAGGAAATGAAATACGGGATGGCAATTGGAACTGATTGTTCTCAAGGAAAACCAAGAGATGCCTTGGAATATTCAGCTTCTGCAGGTGCCGCTTCATTCATTATCGGAGATGATAGCAGGGAAATTATCGCGGAGATAGAAGGGACGTATTCATACACTACAGACACTCCGGACTTTTGGCGTAGGGAAGGTTCAGAATTCCCGCGTCATGGATCAAGGTTTACTGGGGAACCTGCTTATTTCGCTCACGTTATTGCCGGAGCAAAAGGAATAATGAAAAAATTAGAACTATCCGTTGAAGACTTTAATTATGCCGTATTTCACATGCCCAACGGTAAATTCCCTATCAAAACGGGCAAAACTCTCGGAATTCCATTAGACAAGGTAAAACCGGGGTTAATCGTTATCAGGATAGGAAACACGTATAGTGCATCTTCACTAATCGGTCTATGTAGAATCTTTGATCTTGCTTCTCCTGATGAGAGGATACTATGTGTGTCTTATGGGAGTGGAGCTGGGAGTGATGCTTTCAGTTTTTTAATGACAGAAAACATAACCGAGAAGCGCGAAAATTCTGGCGTACCTACGGTTGATGACTACATAGAAGATAAAGAATACATTGATTATGCCTTATACGCAAAGCATAGACGAAAGATAAAGAAGATGATGTGAGAAACTTGAACCAAGAAGTTGCAGTGATCGGCATCGGCATGACTAAAATTGGAGAACATTGGGAAACAGATTTAAGAGATCTGATGATAGAAGCAGGAGATCTCGCCCTAATGGATGCTAATGTCGACGGCGAAGACATTGATGCAATATTTATAGGAAATATGAGTGCAGGATTATTTATCGGTCAAGAACACTTAGGAGCTCTAGCAGCAGATTACGATGCTTTAACTCCGAAGCCCTCAACAAGAATTGAAGCCGCAGATGCCAGTGGCGGTGCTGCCATCAGGATGGGCTATCTTGCAATAAAATCAGGAGAATTCGATATCGTATTGGTTAATGGCGTAGAAAAAATGAGCGATCTCCCAGTAGAAGAAGTAATTTCAGCAATTGGGACTTCATCAGATCAATCATGGGAAAGAAATTTTGGTGCCACTTTTGCTTCTCTTTGGGCCATGATAGCCCGCTTACATATGCACGAATATGGAACAACAAGAGAGCAAATGGCCCAAGTAATCGTGAAAAATCATAAAAACGCTGTACAGAATCCATTAGCACAATTTCGTTTTCCTGTTACTATCGAAGGTGTACTTAGAACTGGAATGCTAGCGGATCCTTTGACGAATCTTGATGGTGCTGCATGGGCTGATGGTGCTGCTGCTGTTGTTCTTTGTCGAGCAGATTATGCTAAAAAATTTACAGACACTCCAGTGTTGATCTCGGGCTCAGGACAGGCTAGCGATACAATCGCAATACATGATAGAAGGGATATCACGACAATGGATGCCGTGATCAAAGCTTCGAAAATTGCTTATGACCAAGCAAAAATCACCCCTGAGGATGTAGACGTGGCTGAGCTTCATGACTCTTTTTCAATAGCAGAAATTATGGCAATAGAAGACCTAGACTTCGTGCCAAAGGGACAAGGAGGACCTAGTGTTGAAGATGGATTAACAAAAATCGGTGGAAAAATTCCTTGCAATACTTCTGGAGGTTTAAAAGCTAGGGGCCATCCATTGGGTGCTACAGGCGTAGCGCAAGTTTTTGAGGTCGTTCAACAACTCAGAGGAGAAGCTAACGGCAGACAAGTTGATGGAGCAACAATTGGCCTAACTCAAAGCCTTGGAGGAACTGGAGGAACTGCGGTTGTTCATATCTTCAAAAGGAGGTAAAGATTTTGAGCGATCGGAGTGTCCCTTTGTTTTGGAGAAAGAGCAAACAAATGTATAATCTCATAGGTTCCGAATGTATAACTTGTGGCACGAGATATTTTCCAGGCAGAAGAATCTGTCCTCAATGCAGAAAAGAAGGACAGATGCATGAATTTAAATTCTCAGGCAAAGGTCAAGTAGTTACCTACTCGGTTGTAAGAGACGCACCTGAGGGATACGAACTTGAAGTACCCTATATTGTTGCAATAGTCCAGTTAGAGGAAGGGCCAAGACTTACTACACCAATTACCTATTGTGATCTTGATGAGATTTTCATTGGTATGCCTGTTGAAGCCTGTTTTCGTAAATTACGGGAAGCTGGAGATCATGGAATAATCATTTATGGCTATAAATTTCGCCCAATCAAAGGAGCAAAGCCAAATTAAAAGGAAAAAGAAGGAAGCCCTAAAAAGATGTAATCTGAATTATTGAACATTTTCCTTTTCGTATAATGAAATCATTTTTCTGTAATTAAGGAAGATTCTAAATCATCACCTTATTTTAGCATACCTTTTTCCTGAAAAAGAAACTTCCCATTAGGCGTTCAAACTAGTGGGATTTCGACTCAGAAATCCAGTATGATTCCCCTGATTTTAAATATTCTTTTTTCCACAACGCTGCTTCTTTTTTGTATCCCTCGATAGCTTCTTGTAGCGTAGAGAAAATATCTTGTCGATGACTAGCAGCAACAATACAATAAACTAAGTCATCTCCGATATCAAATTCTCCTTTAAAATGGCAAATTGCCACGTCTATAACTCCTTCTTTGTCTTTTAGGTCATCACTAATTTTTTGAAGATCAATATTCGCTTTTTCGTCAAATGACTCTATCTCAAGCTTTTTTACTTTCTCACCTGTTTTTGTAAATCCTCGGGTAATCCCGATAAAAATGCCAATTCCACCGACTTTGCTTATCTCAGGATTTTTTTTCAACATTGATATTAGATCTTGGAGAGAAATTTCCTCTTTTTCAAAAACACCTGATTTTAATACCAACACTACCACCATGACTAACTGAAGATCTAAAATAATTAAGGATAAAAACAAATAACCTTTTGCTTCAATATTTTAAAAAAACGTAACTCTCAGGAGGTGGAAAGGATAAAGGTTGGTTTGATGTCAGATACACACGATAACATGGAAGCAATAGAACAAGCAGTTAATTTAATAAATAAAGAAAACATCTCAATCGTAATCCATGCTGGGGATCTAATCTCCCCCTTCACTGCTAGACATTTTAAAAATCTTAAAGCAGAATTTCATGCAGTTTTTGGAAACAACGATGGCGAAAAAGACGGTTTGCGAAAAAAATTCAATGAATTTGGAAAAATTCATGGAACCTTCATGAAATTAGACGTGGAAGATATAAAAATTGCTTGCATACATGGAGACATCTTTGAAATTGTTCAAGCCTTGGTTAAGTCTAAGGAATATAATGTAGTCGTAAGTGGGCATCTGCATTCTCCAAAGATTGAAAAAATAGAAAAAGTACTTCATATAAACCCTGGTGAGGTTTGTGGGTATCTTTCAGACCAAAAAACGATGGCAATCTTGGAAATAGAAACATTGGAAGCAGAAATTATCGAAATTTAACCCTTTTCCAATAATTTTTTTTATATTTTTATTGACCGGAAAATTAACTTGAAAGGAATATTTCGATTTTCATCCATTAAAATAGCTCAAAATAAAGTTACGTTGATTTTAACATGTTAAAATCTAAAGTATCAGATAAATAAAACTGCTATTGAAGTTTATCACCCAATATTTTTTTAGTTATTTTCTGAGGGCATGATTCCTTTTTACTCTCCTCTTTAACTTTGTTCCACAGATTAGACATTCATCTACTCTGTTTTGACCAAAGCTCTTAAGGCATCCTGGACAATATTTTTCCCAATCGTATCTGAGTTTAATGCCATGTTGGGTTGCTGGAATAAATATGATATTAAGAACTTCAGCTACGTTTTGTATAGCGTAATCATCTGTAACGATAGCTATATTCTTTTTTTCTGTTGAAAATTCTTTGCTCAAAGCCAATAATTTTATGTCTGTTTCTGATAAGACGGTGGCATCACCTGTTTTCTCTGCAATTTTTGTTACATAATCAATGTATTTTTTTGATGGTTCTTTACACTTTACCTTTCCAATAGACAATGCTATTTCAAGTCTCATTTTGTTAGTTCTGTCGTAAATTTCATTTTTAACACTTGGGACAATCCATTGTTGGTTATCCAGTGTGAATGGATCAAAATAACTGATGAGAGCTGAAGAATCCATAATCAAGATTTTTTCGCTATCTATTTTCTTTTTTTTCATGTTACAGGCGTTCCAGTCATTTATTTTCTAGCTCAATGAGCTTAACCACAAGACAGCTTGGCGAAGAAATCACATAATTCGTACTTCTTCATCTGAAGAGGGAAGGATGCTATCTTCAATTCTTTTCCAAGGGCAAACAAATACATTTGATAATGTGATGTTGTCTTCTAACTCGCAATAGTCTCCTATCATTGAAAATCCTTCTATTTTTACCCATTTTCCCAAATTTGCTGCCTCGCCAACAATTGTGTTATTTATCGAAGAAAAATTTCCGATATCCGCGTTTGGAAAAATAATAGATGAGATTATTCTACTTCCTCTTCCAATGGAAACGTTGTCGCCTATGCTGACATATGGACCAATAATCGATTCCTTTTCAATGATACATCCGTTACCTATCGCAACTGGTTCTATGATTTCAACATCGTCAGCGATTTGGCAATTAGAACGTTGATTCATAATTTGACTTTTATTCTCTAAATCAAGCGATAAATTATTTGCCTTTATGTAATCATTTGGTTTTCCAACATCCAACCAAAGGCCTTCGTATATATAACCATAAAGCTTTCCTTCTTTTGCAAGGACTGGAAAAATTTTACGCTCAAGCGAAAAACGCGTTTTGGTGGCAGGGATCATATTGATGACTTCTGGATCAAGGACATAATGTCCTGCATTAATTAAATTGCTTGGTGCCTCATCAGGCTTTGGTTTTTCAATGAATTTTCTTATTCTGTTGTGTTCATCCAAAAGTGCAACTCCATATCTCGATGGATCAGAAACATAATGTAGAGAAATAGTTCCAAGGATTCCATCATTAAATTTACTCTTGTGAAATTTGATTAACTCTTCATAATCTAGTTCGCTGAGAATATCGCTGTTTAATACAAGAAATGGTTCATCATCCAGGTGTTTTTTTGCGTTCCGAAGAGGGCCACCAGTACCTAGTGGGCGGGGTTCTTTGGAGTAAACGAGGTCAATACCCCATTTAGTGCCATCGCCTAAGTTCGATTCAATTTTTTCTGCAAGATAATTAACTGCTAAAACTACCTTATTAACACCTGATTTTGCAAGA
>JAECRX010000179.1 GCA_016292335.1 Candidatus Sifarchaeum subterraneum
ATGTGCATGCAGATAGGATTTCAAGGATGCCATGAAGATGGAGCTTTTGCAGAATATTTGAACTTTAAGTGTGATACGGGTGATGAAACAGTTCCGCTAATCTACAAACTACCGGAAGGCGTATCTTTGGCGGCTGGTTCACTGACAGAACCCTTTTCAGTGACGATGAAGGCCATGAGAGTAGGAAACGTAATGACAGGGGATAAGGTAGCCATCGTTGGTTGTGGTCCGATAGGTGCATGTGGAGTGCAAAACGCATGGGTTGCAGGTGCTAGTGAAGTCTACGTCTTTGAAATGGCAGGTGCAAGAAAAGCGGTTGCCAAGAAGCTAGGAGCTACAGCAGTGATAGATCCAACAGAAGGCGACCCTGTAAAAGAGCTACAGGACATGACTGACGGCCTCGGGGTTGATTGTGCAGTAGAGTGTGTAGGAACTTCTAAAGCCCTCCAGCTCGCCTTCGATATTACTAGAAAAGACGGTGCAACAGTATTCGTTGGCATCCCAGAGGAACCACTTACACTGGACCTGTTCACGATGGTCTTCTTCGACAAGAAGATCCTAGGATCTTTCGGAAGCTACCCAGCAATCACGTTTCCAGCCATTCTCAATATGTATGCTCAGGGCCGACTCGATGCAGAGGCAGTTATAAGTAGTAAGATCTTAGTCGACGACATAGTAGAAAAAGGATTCAAAGAACTCCTCACAAGGAAGGAGCACCATCTTAAGATTCTTGTAACTCCTTGGAGAGAACTACTATAAGGAGAAACACATCTAACCCCATGCTAGAATCATCTAGAACGAATCCGCTAAAATTCCCCCCTTTTTTTTATCGATTTGCTTTTACCTTTTTCAATTGTCTAAATCTCTATGAATAAATTCAATTCCTTTTAAAACCATGGTTAAGCTACCATACATCACTCCGATTCGCCGATCACATGGTATCTATCAAATATTCTCTCTTCCGCAGATGTAGAGATCAGAACAAGTAGTGGGATCAAGAAATCCCTGCCACTTTAAAGCCATTAACAGGTTGAAAACCGCTTCTTTCGCCATTGGCTATCGGCTATAAATCGATCGATAAAATTTTAGAAGAAGGGCAAAATATTCTAAGAAAGTACATACAAAAAAACAAAATGAGGCCAGAAAGCACTCCTGATGATTCTTTTTCAACTAGTGATGTGGAAATCTCATCAATCGTTTAGAACAGTAAAAATTTACGGGAAAAGTGAGAAAATATACTCAATTAAAGCTGTAAATGCTGCAGCAATGGCGATCAAGATCCTAATGATGGCGTTAACTACATCCCTATCTATATCGATATCTAAATCTGGGAAGCGAAAATTCGAAATTGCTTCAAGAACAGACTTAAATGCACCTGAAATCCCACTTTTATCAATAACTCCTTCTATAAAGTCTTTAGAGAAAACTGCACTCATTCTACTTGTTTTATCAAAACCTAAGATTTCGGAAGGGTATTGACGATACAAGCGCCACATCTGACGTACATTCCAGACTTCCACCCAGATATTATACATTAAAACAAGAACAAGGACAAATTTTGCTTTTTTACTAATATCTGGTCTTCTTATTACACTAATCGTTATGATTGCTGTATCAATGGTGATAATTCCACCAAAAAAAACCAGTGGTGTCAGAATCCCCCAAAATAAAATGGATATCGTTAGAGTAAAAATACCCATTATGGCTAATATGATGTGACTTCCTCCCCTCCCTGAAGTGAGGGGCTTCCAGCTTTTCTCTGTGTTCTCGCCTCGTCACCTAGGGCGATGCTTCGCCACTCGGCTTACGGAAGATTACTAGGCCTTGCGTACTTTCAATTAAATCATCATACCAGCCTATTTTCTCCACAGGAGCCCATAGGAGATGATTTCAATCTCATGTACGCTCACGGGATGCGTCACCTGCTGACTGGAATCCAGTCGCACCCCCGTTGCTCAACAGTGACCATGAGTCCCCATCTCAGGGGGGTTTGCCGAGCAACAATTGCCGATCCAATCGGATCACTAGATATATGGACAAAGAGGTTTAAAAACATTGCTGAATACGATAGAAAAGACGTGATTCATCTCCCCCTGAAGGGGGAGCATTCTAGCTTGATTTGATATAATAAGCAATGAGGCCAACAACAATTGCGGAAATTCCCAGAAGCCCGCAATGATAAGGACCACGAAATCCTATCTCATCTCCTCCGTGTTTTGCAAGATATAAACACTGTATTCCTGCTATAATATCCCATGTTCCTACTGCCAGCAAGTAGATGATGTAGATCGTGAGCGTGATGGTTCCAACCAAGCGAATACACATCCTAAAGGTAATTTACAAATTCTAATTCAAGCAGTCTATTTTTTAGCTAAATGGAAGCAATTTTTTCTAATTGTTTAACTCCTTCAAGAAGCACTTTTGCAGCAATTTTTGCTTCTTCCCTGCTTTTTAATTTAGAACAAGAAATTCTTATATAATTTTCTGCGTCATCAGGTATTTCACCTGGTATGAAGAAGCCTGTTCCAGGTGTTATTGTGACTCTATATGGTTTTACTATTTCCTTGTATAAAATATACTTGCATAATAAATCATTTGGTCCCATTTCCATCAGTTTTTCTCCAACTTCTTCTGATGAAACTTTTTCTTTTTTTCTAAACTCTAGTTCCCCTTTCAATCCTTTATGAAACTCATTATCCTTCATTAAGACATCTACAATTTTTCTCTTGTTTTTTCCAATGGTTTCTAAATTTTCAATTTTTGCAAAGATATAGAAAGCACCTTGAGGCTCGGGTAATTGAATATCAATTTGCATTTTCTCTGAGAGTTCTTTCAAGCTATAATACATCTGAAAGATTCTTTCTTTCACAAATTCTATATGCTCCTTAATTGATTCATGTAAGATTTCGCCACGATTACTGAATGCAATTTGAAAGAAATTTTGACTAACGCTGGGACAAATTGCACTGAATGATTGAATTACTTCTATATGGTTCATAAATTCTTTATTTCCTGATAAAATAAGTCCTAATCTTGCTCCTGGATTTCTCAGACCCTTCGATAAGCTATACAGTAATGCCATCATCTCTTTGTGATTATTCCAGGCTTTTTTGTATGTTGTGAAAGGATGAATCTCTTTTTCTAGATCTTCGGAAAAGTCAAGTCCTGCGTAGGTGGCATCAACTAGAACAAAAATATCATACTTTTTGGCAATTTCCAAGATACCTTCGACATTCTTCTGAATAGCTCCATCAGGATTTCCAGGTGATGTGAATGCAAATGCAGAGATTGTTGGATCACCCTCTAAAGCTTTTTCAAGCTTCTTAAGGTCTATCTGATAATTATCCTCGGGTAAAATTTCTAAACCTTTAATTTCAACATTGAAAATTTTTGATGGGCCAATTAAGCCAGGATACGTAGGATTTGTTGTGAGCAATATTTGTCCTGAGGTTCCCATCACCTCTGAAAATAGAAAAAGTCCCGATTGTGCACCTCCGAGGGTTATCAGGATATCTTTTGGTTCAACATTCATTTCTTGAGATTTAAAGTATTCACTCAGCGTTTCAAGTAGTAAAATATCTCCTCTAGTTCCAGTATAGTCAGAAATCTCTGGACGATAAATTTCTTTAAATTTTTCAGCGATATCTGTTTTCATTAAAAGGCCGGGTACCCCTGCATGACAATTAATTATTTCAATACCTTTTATTTTCCTGATATATGCAATGGCGTCAATAATTTCGCGGATCGGGGATTTTTTCATAGGCTTGATTTTTTGAAGTAATTTAACCATTTTAGTCTCCCCATTTAATTCCTAGTCCTAGTTTCTGATATACTCCTCGTCTTAAAAGATGGAGGGTTCTGAGGTCGCAATCGTTCTTTGGGTTGCCTCTTTAGGGGTATACGGATTCCTTATATAAGCTTTTTGATATATACGCAATTCATCTCTATTCTAAAGAATTAGAGCTTTCTTGCTCACTTCACCGTAACTATTGAGTTTTTGCATGGGTCAAAAATTTTTTTTAATTTTTAATCTTCAGGTAATATAACAATTTTCGAATTGGTGCAGTATGAAACGGATTATAAAAAAATCAGCTTAGACTTCTTAATCGAAAAAATTGGGTTGTTTTTCTTGTATATCACTAAAGAAGATCTAATGAGAATGAAAAAGAAATACGGTTTTCCGCGAATCATAAATAATTGGAAAATCCCCGTTACTAAAAGAGAATATGACATAATTAAAAATTCACAAAAAAATGGAAGAAGTCACGATGTGACGTTGTTTATTCAAAAAAATGGAAAATATGCTTGCATTCAAAAACCAAATTATCCCGATAAGGAAATTTTCAGGGCTCCTAGTGGTGGAGTTCGTGTTGGAGAATCCATGGAGGATGGTGCATTAAGAGAAGCAAAAGAAGAGACTGGGTTATACATAGAACTGACCCGCTTTTTGCTTCAGATTGAATCTGAATTTGTTCTTGAAGCCGAAAATAAATCGATACCTTGGACCTCGTATATATTTTTGGCAAAAGCGAAATCTGGCAAAATGGAGCCAATTGATAAAAGAGAAATTTCAAATGTTAAATTAATTTCAGAAGCGGATTTGAAGGGAAAAATATTCAAAAAAATGATGGATAGCAAGAGTGCTGGTTTAGGATATAGAGCGATGTTGACACTTGAAACTTTCAAAGAAATAGATATGGAAGGTTAATGCAGAAATTATTGATTCAATCTGATTATAACACAATCTTCAAGACTCAAAGTTGTTTTTAATCTATTTAGATTTTTTTTCTCTTTTTTCTTTCTTTTTTTGGGTAGGACTATTTCTAAGACACCATTTTTATACTTAGCTTTTGTCTCTTCTGAATTTACTTTTTCAGGAAGTTTAATTTTAGCATAAAAGTATTCTTCTTCATTCATTTTAATTCTTTTTGCATCGACTTTGATGTCATCCTCTGATGCCAATAAATGTATGTCTTCTTTATTAACTCCTGGAAGTTCTACTGTCATATAGATATTTTCATCATCATCTGAGCTCTCGTAGCGGGGTTCAATATATTCTTTATTATTCAATCTTCTAAATGGTTTGAATGCTTCATCTATTGCTCTATGAGCTGTATTTATTGCAATGGCTAATATTTCTTCGAAAATATCTCTGAATGGCTTTTTTCTCTTTTTCAATAATGTCACCGTCAGGCTACTACTATTAAGATTTTTTCTAGGTTATTCTAGTCCTTGATTTGGTGCCATAGCATTGTTAAAATTTTGAAATTTTTCCATCTTATCACTTGGATATATGAAGAAAAAAAAATACAGGGGAAAATTTTATTGAC
>JAECRX010000180.1 GCA_016292335.1 Candidatus Sifarchaeum subterraneum
TCAGAGCTGGAATGAATCTACGTTATTCTGGAGAAATTCTTGGAATATGCAAAAAATTGGGTTTTTCGGCATCCTTTTATGACCGTAAAAAGGAACCTACGGATATAAAAATGAAAGAGGGCTCTACAACAGTATGGGGCGCTAAGCAAGCAATTGAATCTGTTGGTGAAGTACCCGATGTTATCTACCACTCTGGCGACTGGGGAAAAGAGCCAATAATAACAATATTGGGTGAATCCGCATCGGATGTTGCCACAAAGGTACTAAAAATTGCCCAAACACTCCCGAAGACCTAGTTACAGGATTCTTAATATCTAATCAATCGCGCAAAAAATTGGTTAAGAGAATCCTCCCATTGCCATTTTTTTTTACTAATTCTGTCCTAAGATGTACGCACTGATGCAAGTTAAATGAATCACAAAGGCTTAATTTTTAAATGGGCTCTACATCAGGAATGTATGATAAAAGGGTGAATGTTTAACATGATGGAGCTTATGATTGGTAAAACAAAGATTCGTATTGTTCAAGGAGATATTACTGAACAGAATACTGATGCTATTGTGAATGCTGCAAACCCAAGTTTGATGGGTGGAGGCGGAGTTGATGGTGCAATCCATAGGAAAGGTGGACCAAAAATTTTGGATGAATGTAAAAAAATCCGTGAAACTAAATGGCCTAACGGTTTACCAAGAGGAAATGCTGTAATCACAACGGGTGGAAACCTAAAAGCAAGATATGTGATCCACACGGTTGGACCTATTTGGCGTGGAGGAAAACATAGAGAACCAGGACTTTTAGCAGAAGCCTATAAAAGCTCTTTAAAATTAGCAGTTTCTAATGGTTTAAAAACCATAGCCTTTCCATCCATCAGTACTGGAGCCTACGGTTATCCCATAGAAGAAGCCTCCAAGATTGCATTAAAAACGGTCAAAGAATTCTTAGAAAAGGAAGATAAACTAGATGAGGTTGTTCTTGTTCTTTTTACCCAATCTGATCTAGACATCTATAAGAAGACAGCAAAAACGTTAGAGACATTCAAAAATTTCCATTAACCTAGGAAAAAAAGAAGACTAAAAAGAAAATTCTTCACAATTTCAAATGGCTACCGCAGTGATGACAAAAGTTTAAAGGGTAACTAGAATCTTGTTTAGAATTGCATATAGGGCAATTGATGTCCTTTTGTGCATTATCATTTGAATTTTCAGAGCGTTGAACCTCAGAACGTTGATGTATAGAACGTT
Source organism: Candidatus Sifarchaeum subterraneum (assembly GCA_016292335.1). GTDB lineage: Archaea > Asgardarchaeota > Sifarchaeia > Sifarchaeales > Sifarchaeaceae > Sifarchaeum > Sifarchaeum subterraneum. Next base: position 1,242 of record JAECRX010000180.1, read on the forward strand.
GAACCTCCGATAATTGTAATTTGAATGAACCTTCTTCAATCATACCGATGAAGGAAGAAAGCAAAATAATTATACCTCCAACTAAAGTGACGATTACACCGACGCCTAATTGAGGATACCAGTATCTTACTGGATAATATAGGAAATACATTGATAATACGGAACAAGTGTCATAAATGATCAATAGACCGCCTACTGCAGTGTATTTTGAAGATCGAGATTTTCGGAATACGTTATCGTAGAGATAGTATTTATTTTCCGAAAATAGTCCAAAAGCTGCAACCAATGTTCCAAGTATTGCCCAAAAACCTACATGCAAACCAATAATATTATAGTTTAAAGTTGCTACCTCTGCAAGAGCATAAGCATAATAGATGGGTCCAGGATAATCTAACCAGGGTAGAAACAGACCAATAATACTTGTAAAAAGTCCTAAAAACCCGAATAATCTGGAAGACATTGTTAATTCAACTTTATACAATATCACTTCATCTCCAGTTGAAATTCTCTATTTTTTCAAAATATTATAGTAGCTTTAGATAATTGAAGTTGTTTGTGTAAAAAAACACACTTTTAAAAAGAAGTCCTACTGTTGAATAACCTGAATATATTTCATTTCAGGGACAATTAGTTCATGTCATGTTTTCTTCAATGGGGAAAATTTCATGATCCTTGTTTTAGACATAGATGGCACTTTATTAGATTATAGAGGTAGAGTCATAACCATTCTAATGGATTTGGGTGTTCCAAAAGAAAGAGTATATGATTGGGTTTACAACAAAGAAAATTACGGAAAAATTCCTGAAGGGATACCGCTAGGTACCTACTGGAAAATGGTTTTCACTGAGTCAGCAATGAAACTTGATAAGCCCTTTGAAGGATCGGTGGAAACTGTCAACAAATTCAAAGATCTATTTGATATTGCCTACCTCACTGCTAGGCTCAAAAGTATGGAAAAAACAACTCTTTCCCATCTCAATAAATTTGGATTTCCAGAAGGAGAACCTTTTTTCATGGAAGTAGACGAATATTCCAAAATAAATGAGACTTATTTTATGGAAGAAAATGCACATTCTGCGATAAGAATAACTAATTTCTTAAGGTCTTTTGAGGAGAACATTATAAAACACAAAATAGGCACCATTGAAAAACTTTCGAAAAGATATAAACACGGAATTTGTGTGGGGGATAGTATATCGGACATAAAAGCATATAACACTTATAAAGGGTTTGTTTCTATTGGTTTAACAAATACACATGAAGAAAAATGCCTTAAAGACGCAGACTATATTGTAAGAGATTGGTTTGAGGTCGGGAAAATTATCGAAGAATGCATTAAAAAAATGAAATAAAAAGGATGGGCTTTTACTTAAATTCCAATGGATGTTTTATCCAAGAAACGTTCCTTTTAATTTTTTAGGAATTTCTGTGTTGCCTCATTTGTCTATTTTTTCCTGCGTTTATGGTATTGTTTTTTTAAGCATTCTGGTGGACAGCATTTGAAGGGCAATGAAAAACAAAATTAGAGCTACCATATCAATTAGAAAAGTGTGGATAATTATTGATCCTGTAGTTGCTTGCCGAAGTGCATCTACAGAATAAGTTAATGGGAGTAGATAGGCCACGATTTGCAAAGGTATTGGCATAGTTTCAACGGGAATGAACACACCGCAAACGAAGATCATCGGGAGACGTATAACATTTAATGGCATCATTGTCTCTGGTAGCTCTCTAGCGTAAACTGAAAGAGGCATTCCAAACGCAGCAAATGTCAGTGATGAAATTGCAACACCGATGACGAAAAGTATTGGATTAATAATTGTGAAGCCTGTAAACGGTATAACTGTAATCACGAAAATTAAAGATAATATAAATCCAAAAGCAAAGCTTGCAAATGATTTACCAAGAATTATCGTGTTGAATGGAACTGGAGCTGCGAGCAACCTGTCAAGAGTGCCAGTCCTTCTTTCCAAAGTAAATGCCACAGCTTCAATAGATGAGGAACCGAAGAAAGTGATGATTGCTGCTATGCCTGGTATCAACATTGCCGATGGAACGCGTCGGCCAATCGAGAAGGCAAAATAAAGGAAAACAGGGAAAACTATGCCGAACATGATCACGGGTGGCTTGAAATAATAAATCTTTGCATCCTTTTTCGCTATGCTAATGGCTTGAATGAGGTTTTCAAGAAAACTGTTAACCACTTCGACCACGACCTTTAGGCTTCATTTGTTCTAATCTCTCTATCATTATCGGACTAAGGCCTGTGAGCTCGATAAAGGCCTCCTCTAAAGTTGGCTTCAATGTGTTGATCGAGATTATTTTTAATCCTTTCATCTGAGCGAAATTGGCAATAGATAGGATGTCTTCAGAGGGATCTTCAATAAAAAGTCTGAGTTTATCTCCATGTCTAGTAACATTGCCAATATAATCCATATGCATCAACTCGTCTTCGATTCTATTAGGAATCTTATCAAAAGTAACTTCTATCACACTTTCCCCCCTGGCCGCAATTTTTAGCTTTTCAGGATTATCTAGCGCAACTATTCTGCCTTTATTGATAATCGCCACACGTTGGCATAATTCATCCGCTTCTTCAATATAATGTGTCGTGAGAAAAATTGTTGTATTTTCTTCCTTATTAAGTCTCTTTATCAGCGTTCTGATCATTCTAGAACTTTGAACGTCGAGACCTGCTGTAGGTTCGTCAAGAAACAAGATTTCGGGACTATGAACGAGTGCAAGAGCTATTGTCAATCTCCTTTTAAGCCCTTTAGAAAATTTCATAACGCGTTGCTTATATCGATCATACAAATCAAAAAGCTCTAATAATTCCCTCGCTCTTTTTGCTCTTTCTGATTTAGGCACTTGATAAAGTTCAGCCATAAACATGAGGTTGTCCCAAGCTGTCAGTTCATTGTAAAGATTGGAAATTTCAGGGACTAACCCTAAACGTCTTTTGGCTTCAGAACTTTCACGATAGACATCATATCTGGCAACAATCGCTTTACCTTTCGTAGGTTTAGTCAGTCCAGTAAGCATGCGAATAGTAGTGGTTTTACCAGCCCCATTTGGCCCAAGCATCCCGAAAAACTCACCTTCCATAACCTCGAAATCTATATTGTCAACGGCCAATTTATCGTCATAACGTTTAGTTAATTCAAGGGCTTTTATAGCAGTATCCAAGCAAATCACCTTTTTTGCGTTCAATATAGGAAATCTTGCGGCTTCATTTCTCTTCTTCAAGCTCCTTGATTATTCTTTCTATTCTCGCGATTTCATCTTCTAAAGCTTTCTTATAGCTCTCTAATACTTTAATTTCTATCTTTTTGTCCATAAAATGGATAGGGATGTGACAAGATCTACAGCACATAGTTTATCACTTCTTTTTCATTTTTATTTCAGAAGATCGATTTCTAACTTTGTTGTCTTTAGCTTCCAAACTTTTTCTGGTGCTCCTCCTCCTTCTTCTCTGTACTCCGCCACTTCTATTATATCACCATTTTTCAGCTCAGAGAGATGATAGTAGAGTGTTGGTTTCGAAAGCTTCTCTCCAGCTTCTACTAAAGCTTCATAAATTTCGCTAGTACTCTTCTTACCTTTTCCAATGAACCTGATGATTCTCCATCTTGTGGGGCAATGTAATGCTCGAACAAATCTCTGTAATTCACCATTTGAATAAGGTCCACGATTGCTATCACACATATTGTGAAGCACCATAATATTATTAATTTTTTAATAATATTATCAAATTATTTAAATTTTTCGCAACAAAGGATCACTAATATGTAAACGTAATCATGATCATTCGAATCAGCAGTGAGTAGAAAGGAACCCATTTATAACGAAATGACCGAAAAGTAAAACAGAAATACTTCCATCAAAAAATTTTGTAAAAGGTTGCTATAAGTTCTATATAACATAATACGTTTTTGGAGGAAAAAAATGCCTTTTGTGGACGTGGTAATGAGTATAGGTGCATTAGTTATAGTATTATTTCTAATTCTTGTTTTTTGGAAAGATCGGTCAATTGTCTTACTTGGTATAAAAAATCTAAGTAGAAGAAGATTAAGAAATATTTTAACCACACTCGGTCTTATTTTTGCAGTTTCACTCTACGTCAGCATCAATGTGGGTATGAATAGTGTGATAGTAGACCGCATGAGGTCGATAGAGGAAACTAGTGGGGCAATAGATATTGTTATCACGGCTAAAAACGCTAGTGAATTTGACGACTCCTTAATTGAAAAATTAGAGGGGATTGAAGGTATAGAATTTATCGCTCCAAGAATTGGAGAGATGATCATGGTATATAATGAAGATATTGAAGATTATGATAAAATGTCTGTCTTACTGGTTGGAATAGATCCAGATCTTGACCTAAAATTTGGAGAGATAAAATCAAATTCTGGAGAAGTTCTAAACTATGAAATAAAATATAGTCGCGTTGTAGTTTGCGATATCTTGTTAGATGAGGATTCACTCGGAACAGATCTGAAGAAGGCCGATATAATCCAAACCGAACATTTATTGGAAAATTACTCAATCTCAAAAGTCCCACTAAATGTGACAGGTATTGCGGATACAAGCAAAGGTATTGCCTCTACAGAAAATAATGGGAGAGCCATTTATGTCACTTTGAAAAAAGCTCAAGAAATATTTGATATACGTGGAAAAATTACTAAAATTATCATCAACCTGGAACGGGAATATGTTGGAAATCCAGAACTTGTTGGAAATAAAGTTCAAGAAAGATTGGGCTCTAATTTTAGACTAACTTATCTGAAAAAAGAGCAACAAAAAAATATGAACGATCAATTAAATGTTATACGTCGGGGCTATGAATTTATAGCAACCATGGTGCTTCTATCGGTCACTTTCTTAATTTTCAATAGTATGTATATGACTGTTAGCGAAAGAACATATGAGATCGGTGTGTTACGTGCAATTGGATCAAGGAAGTTCCAGATTTTTCGAATAATTTTTTACGAGATTTTCGTGATTGGTATCACAAGTAGTGCACTAGGAGTATTTGTCGGGCTTTATATGGCTCATGGTATTATATTCCTTTGGGCTCTCACATGGGGTCGATCGGCTTGGACTGCTCAAACGATGGGTGAATTCTCTTTAGAAAGTATAGAAGTAGTTTATGATAATTCCATGTTAATTCAGGGATTTGGAATTGGCTTAGCATTAACTGTGTTGGCTAGTATGTATCCTGTATTAGAAGCGTCCAATAAGAACATTATTCACGCTCTAAGACCTGCAACAAGGCCACCAGGGAAGAAAATTAGTAAAAAATGGATGATCATCAGTGTTCCGCTAGCAATTGTTGGTGGCATAAATGCCTACATATGTTTCGCTGCTGGTGAATTAGTGCAATCAAGTTACTATTGTATTTTCGCGATAATTGGTTTATCATTGTTAGTTGGGCAATTAAGTAAAAGTGTAGCCACAATTGTGAACGGCACATCAATGTTAAGTGTAGGAACTTTTATTTACTGGACTTCAGCTCAAATTCAAGTTGATGTTGGCCTTGAGACTACATTTATGCTTCTTGTTGGATCAATTGTGCTTACAGGATATCTTCTTTTCAAAATTGGATACATTTTCAGTTATATAACAAAGCATTTTTTCAGAACAGTTTCATACATAGCTCCAAAAAATCTTGGACGAAATGCAATTCGTAGTTCTTTTAACCTCGGAATTTTTGCAGTTTGTATGAGTATGATTGTCGTTATGGGTGTGATCCTGGATGGCCTTCAATTCGGAATCGAAGAGCTGAATGAAAAATACTTTGGTACTGATTTAATTATCTATTCAAATGTAGGTCTTAGTCCCACATTCTCTGCAAACCTTACAAGAGATATAGAAGGCGTTCGCGCAGCTGCAGCTATCGAAGGCGTAGGTGTGGATTTCAAGCATGAAAAAGGATCTATCACCCATAAAAATTTTTCTGCGTTACTTGGAATTAACTCATCAACATATTTTCAAGCAGCTAAGCCCGCAATTGAGGAACCAGTAGGAGCTAATGTTACAGCGTTAATTCAGAAACTTGGCAAAGGTAATTATTGTATATTATCTGAACCCCTTGCAGAAGATCTAGATGCTAGAGTGGGGGATCAAATCCAAATTTGGAGCGAAGTTGAAGATGATTGGCTAAAGTTTGAAATGATTGCTATCACTCAAAATGCATTCATGGGCTACCCACAAGGCTATTTTGGTTATGTGGATATTTTTCACGTTTTCGAAAAATTCGATGATGAAGATGAAAATTTGGCACATACTTTTTTCGTGAAATGTGAAACTGAACTGTCAAATGGAACAAAAGTGGATCCAAAAACAGTCGCAACAGAGATTGAAAAAAAATACAAACATGAAACGGATATAGAGATAATGGTTCTCTCCGAAGCATTGGAGGATTCACGTGCTGATATCAATCGAAGTTTTTTATTTTTTCAAGCTATCGAACTAATCGCAGTGTTGATTGCATTTTTAACCATGACCACAACAATGATTCAAGTTGTTTCAGAGAGGAAACGAGAAATTGGTTTACTTCGTGGAATTGGAGCTTCAGAGAAATCAGTGATAGGAACAATCATTTTTGAGGCAGTAATTATCTCTACATTAGGTGTATTTATCGGAATCTTTAATGGAATTATAATAGGATCAACATCTCTAATCTTTCTCGGTGAAACTTTAGGCTTTGAGTTACCATTGAATATTCCATGGGGATCGATACAGTTAGTAATTATAGGTGGAATTATTACTTCAGTCATTTCTTCCGCATTACCTGGGTGGAGAGTAAGTCAAATCATTCCTGCAGAAGCATTAAGATATTCAGAATAAGTAAGTAGCAAGGAATAATTCAAATGGAAATCGCTGTGATTAATCTCTTTTATTTCTGGCAGTTCCGGTAATCATCATCACAGGCACAAATTTTTTCATAAAAGTTTTATGCTTTATGTGCATTTCTTTTTTCTTGAAAATAGATAGGAGTTTCCTTTTTAAAGGGATAAAAAGTAATTCTTCAATCAATTCCGCTTTAGTGAAGGGCAAAACGCCAAATTTTCGCCATGCTTTAACAGCAAAAAAAATCCAGATTAAACCAGCAAAGGGAATCAAGAAGAAATAAGGGAGAATAATGTCACTAAGAAAGAAAGATCCATCTTCTTTTAAACATCTATACATTTCATTAATAAATTTTTCTTTTTCGTAAAAGTGGTGCATAGAATTGACACACCCAATAAAATCAAATTCATTATTTTTAAATGGGAGTCTTGTTGCATCCCCTAAAACAAATTCAACCCCCTTATTTCGCCTTTTAGCAAACTTTATCATCTCAACAGATAAGTCTATACCGATAACTTTCCTTTCTTCTGATGAGGGTAACAAAAATTTTCCTGTTCCACACCCTACATCTAAAATTATTCCTTCTGGTTTTAATTTATATAATTCTTTAAGTTCTTTGGCAATATGGTAATTAAAACAATATTCTATTGATTGATTATAACAAAGGGGTTTGTCATAGAGGATATGTTTCTTTTTACTTGTCACATACGTCACTTCACTTTTTCGCTATTACACTGCACCTTTCTTTTCTTCGTGAAATTTTTATTATTAATGCAAGTAAAGAATAAATATATAACTGTTCAAACGGAAAACAAGTTCTGTTATCAGTTCTCAAAATGAATCAGGAAAAGGTAGTCGAGGTCTACAGGCTTCTCTACACGGAGAAAGGGGGAATCAGGCTAAAAAGAAGGGCAAAGATCACTTTTATTGCAGGGATGGATACGCCGTACAAGAGGGTCAAAGTAAACTGAATTTAAGCCCCTTTACGATTCGGTAGTGGATTTACCAGTTCAAAACTACTGGAGTGGAGGGGGTTGCATGATAAAAAGCCACTAAGGAGACCTAGAACATTTGTTGAGGAAATCAGAGCAAAGATAGAGGCAAGCTGGATACGGGAAATTCGTATGTCAGGTTTGACGAGAAGTGGTAGGGAATAATCTCTCCCATTTACCCTACACATATAGATACTTCAGATTAAATTTATTATATACACTTAGATATTCCAAAAACTTTATCATTCGAAATTGCTAATTTTTATGTGAAATGAAGTCGACAATATACAAATCCACTCAAAAAGAGATATGATGTTTTTAGAAGGGGTTATTTATGATAGATGAAGATGAACGTGAAATGTTTTTGGATGCAATTCGAGAAGGACCGACCCCATTTGACAGATTTGTTTCACGTGGAGATATAAAGGAAGTAATCGACATTCCTAATCCTCGACAACAAGCAGAAAGAGGAGTTTTTCGGGCAATACAACAAACTATAAATGATGTATCAACGCGATTTATACCACTTTTAGGGCCTGCAGGGGCAGGAAAGACCCATTTCTATTGGGTTCTAAAAGATAAGCAGCATCAAATCCCTGATCTTGATTTTACTACGGTATATGTGAGCTCCCCTCCCTCTCCAGTCAGAATTCTTCTGCATTTATACACATGCTTTATGGATGAAGTAGGTTTAGAAATTTTAGACATAGTTTCTGACCGATTAGTCGATTATTTTGACGGAAAAAAGCGACGATTTAAGATCTTTGGCCCATCGATTGATGACGTTACAAAAAAAGCGGTTAGAATGTATCCAGGGATTGGGGCTGATGTTGTAAAAGCAATAATCACTCTCAAAATGGGCAATAATGATATAGTCGACATTGCAGAAAGTTGGTTACTGGGTGAATCAATCAACGAGGAAGAGATGGAAAGATTAGGAGTCAATACATTGATTGAAGAGGATGACGTATGTCTGGCAACACTTAAGCTTTTAACAGAGAACATCACTCGACCAATTGTGTTTTATTTTGATGAATTAGAAATGCCATATAGAATTTTTGGTGATGAAGCCGAAATACGCCTTTGGGAGACAATTAAGCGCATTTATAATGAAACAAAAAATGTGGTAATTGTTGCCGCTTGCCTAGACGATGTATGGGAACGGGTTGAATCTTTAGCTGATGCTCCGATGAAATCCAGAATGGAAGCAACAGTTTGCATAAAGCCCTTTACCGTTGACGATATAGAGAACTTTTATAAGGCTGGCATGGACTATCTTTGGGATTCCCAAAATCTTCCTCCCCCACCTGATAAACTATTCCCTTTGAATGATCGCATTTTTGAGCGTATTTTTGAAAAATCAAATGGTAATCCAAGAGAGACAATCAAATTAATCAGAAAAGCCCTTGATGAAGTATTAGACCCCTCTATGGTACCAGAACTTACTGTAGAGTTTCCTACGGTACCAGAAATTACAGTGGAAGGAGAAAAAGAAGTCATTGAGATTCCCACAACGTCGATGGCGTTCATTGGAGAAATTCCAGAAGAAGAAATAATAGCCCTTGATGTTAATCCTGGAAGTATTTCTGGAAGTGCTATGACATCTTTAATGACAGTTGCGAAGCAATTGGATAAGGAAGACGAAATAAATTTTATTATAGATTTTGAATTCAAGGTAAAGGGAAAACCGAAAAAGATTTCAGGTGCAATAAAGTTTGACAATGCCCTTTATGGTATAGAGGTGCCTTCAGTAAAAACATTTGAAAAGCCTGGAGGAGTTGCAGCATATTACGCAGTAAAACGGCTTGATGATGCTTTGAAGGAGAGTGGGATTTCAAAAGCTTTCCTCATCGTTCCCAAAGGCACATCTGGAGCAAAATATACTCAGATTTCTGAGTCCTTGGGAGATAATCTAATTAAAATTGAATTAAGCCAAGAAGAAGCGGAAGAATTAATACAAAAATCCCGAATAGAACCAATAGAACAAGTATTTCCCTTGATAAAAACCATATTCCCTGAGTATGAACCAGAGGAGGAAGAGGAAGTAGTAGAAGAAGAAAGTGAACAAGAGCAATAAATTCTTCGATTTTTCTAGTTATTTAGTTAGTAGCTACTTTTTTAGCTATTGCATCATTAATGAAATCGGAAATTTCTTTTAAGTCGCCTAAGGGTTTTATATCTTGGAAATCATGTTCAAATGGCAAAAAAGATAAAGCTAATTCCGTTACTATATTGTTAAGTTCTTCCTCCAAATTCATATTTTGTTCCATTATCATACTAACGAAGTCGAAAACTTCTTTAAAACTGCAAAGGGGCTCTATATCTTGGAAATCATGTTCCCAAGGTAGAAAAGAGAGCATTAGCTGAACTATTTGATCAAATTTTTCTTTTTCTCTTAAACAAATTTTTCCATTTAAAAGATTGCACTCATGTAGATCTTTAATCGGTATTTCGTGTTTTAAAAGTGAACAATAAAATTCTTTCTTTTTACGAGTTATATTTATTTTCTCTTCCAAAAAGCTACATCGTATTCCTGAAATAATTTCCTCAAAAGTTAATTGAAGTTTCCCTTGGTCGCCATCAAAGTTCTCAAACCAGGTATTAAAGATATTCAACTTGGTATTAATTCTTTCTACTTCCTCCAAACAATCTGAACGTGAATCATTCAGATCAGCAATTAAGACTAGTAATACGGGGATTCTTTTTAATTTGAAAAATAGATACTTAAATTTTTCACAGACCATTTCTTTAGCTTCTTGCCCCAATGCGGCTTTAGTAAATTCATAATATGCAGTCAGCCATCCAGAAAGAAGATTAATGTCAAGCGGATGGGGCACCATTTCAAATTCTACAAGGGACATGCCTTCATATATAACATGGATTCCGTGAATCAAGGAGATTCACCTGTTGATAAACTTATTAGGTTCTTCGAAAATCCTTCTTTTTTATCTCATGGATGATTGTCGTCTGTTGGTAAGATTTAATCTTTTAATTATAGAAGGTGTGTTTTAAAATATAAAATTTCTAGGAAAATCATCCCTTTTTTAAGAAAGTCATTCTTATAAACAAATACGCGAATAATTCATTTGTGTATTGCCAAAAAAATTTACCAGTAGCTAAACCATCTTGATTTTTCGTAAAACAACAGTAAACAGCCAAAGAAATCGGGAAGGAAAAAAAAGACAACCATTTCTGGCTGTGACTTGAAACAGTAACCGAACAGCAACGAGCATCAAGCATGCCTGGGTGAAAGGATCTCACAGGGGAAAAACCCTGCTTTGAACCCCAAAAAACTTAATAATTCATAAAAGTCACTCTAAATAGAAACTTATCTGAAAATATTAATAGAGGCGTGAAAAATGCAAAAATGGCAGTGCATAAATTGTCAATACATTTATGACCCTGCAGTAGGTGTTCCAGAACAGGGAATAGAGCCAGGCATTCCTTTCGAGGATTTACCTGACAACTGGAGATGCCCAAACTGCGGCGTGGGCAAGAATTATTTTGAGCCGATGGAAGAATAAAGAACCAATGAGGACTTAATGGTCTTAATTTCGTTTGATAAAATTATGGTCAAAACTTGGGCTGGATCTGAGAAATCTAAAGAAACGCAGTAAATCCGTTTAAAGGATTGCAAATTCACAAGAAACCAGAAGTCACACTCTGTGTGGTATCTACTTTTTTTACAATAATCTGAGGTAATTCTAATAGTCCATAAAACGCCTACTTTACGTATTCTATTACAGTAATCTTAACCAAAAA
>JAECRX010000181.1 GCA_016292335.1 Candidatus Sifarchaeum subterraneum
GGCTCTTTGGCTCTATCGATCATACCGAATGCTAATTTTTCTTTATTGCAAAACTTTTCAATCCAATCTTTTAATTCATTACTAAATTTAAAATTAATACCTGATCTTTTAGTAGGATCGTATTTCATTATTTCAATCATTGCTCTTGCCATATGATCTGATGCGCCAAATTGAGGATAGGATGGTATGAATAATTTATTGTTTACAACTGTAATTCTACCAGGAATTGATGCTACATCAGATGGCTGTTTTGCATTTTTCAAGGCATAAACGAGATTAATTCGAACTTCTGGAAGTAATTTATAAAAAAAATTATCATTTTCTAGAATCAGTAACGCGCGACATAAATTTCCTAGGACTAAATCTTTTTCATCATTAAAATCCATTCATTTCTACTCCTGAGAATATTGAAATGTTTTAAAATATGCGGCCCAAAATGGGTCTGTTTCTGGAATTCTTTTTATCAAAAAAGAATTTTGTGCATTCTAAGATTACAATAAAAATTTCTACTCGGAGTATAACCAATCTTCATCTACTTTTTTGTATGAAAGAATTTCCTCTTCTGAGAAATAAAGTGAAAGTTCTTTAATAGCATTTTCTGGGGAATCAGCGGCATGTACTATGTTTCTCTCAATGAACATAGCAAAATCACCTCTAATAGTTCCTGAATTTGCCTCTACCGGGTTAGTTGCACCAATTAAATTTCTGATAACTTTCACTGCTTCTTTTCCATCAATCACCATTACTAAGCTCGGGGCACTTGTCACATAATTTATCAGACTTTTAAAAAATTCCTTTTCCCTATGGATTTCATACTGTTTTTCTGCAATTTCTCTTGTTACTTGTATCATTTTCATTGCAACTATTTTGAGTCCTTTTTTTTCAAGTCTTGAAATGACTTCACCGCATAACCCTCTTACAACGCCATCAGGTTTTATCATAAGAAAAGAACGCTCTATCATTTCGTCTCCCCTCTTTAAATTCAGGTTTTACCATAGTGTTTGGTCCATTTCAATTTTCGAGGTTTTCTTTTCAACTTTAGTTGATTTTTTCTGCATTTTGATGAACAAAAATGGAGTACTGACCCATCATTGCGGACGTACATCATACCTGTTCCTGGTTGAATTTCATAGCCACAAAATGAACATACACGGATTCTGACCATTGGTAAAACACCTTTCTAAAGGATGTATTAGGGTGCTTTGATTTTTCTAGCTTCTCTTTCGGTTTCCTTAAGCATTAATATGTCGCCTATTCGTATTGGTCCCTTTACATTCCTTGTCAAAATACGTCCTTTATCTCTCCCTTCAAGAATTCTCACACGAACTTGGACAATCTCTCCTGTAACGCCCGTTCTGCCAACAACTTGGATTACTTCTGTTTCTGTGGTTCTATCTTCATAACTCATTATTTACTCAACTCGTTTAATTTTCTCGTGATAGAGTTAATTAACTCTTCGGCATCGCCTGGTTCAACTATGCAGACTGCTGCTGCAGGAACCTCAATACCAACTGCAGCTCCCAGCTTTTTCTTGTCCGGTACATAAGTATAGTGTGTTTTCTTTTCTACAGATAATAGCGGGAGATGCATTACAATTTCAGGGGGGTCAACGTCTTCTGCAATGACAACTAACTTTGCAATTCCCCGTTCTAGGGCTTTAGTTGTTTCATTAGTGCCTTTTCTAACTTTTCCAGTGTCTCTTGCGATTTCCAACGCTTCATAGGTATCATCTGCTAATTCCGAGGGCACTTCAATTCTCACGTGTGGGCTTTTTGACAAAAATTAACACCTCCTTCTGACGGATTTCACCGTCATCATCAATCATCAATTATCAAATCTTATCTCAGAGAGTGATACAAGAATATGATTTTTGAACCTTTTGGTTGAGTAACAATCTTTCTCTTGGACGGAATGTGAACTACCACCCAACAAGTTAAGTGGCTTCCTGATTCATTCATTCCCCAGCGGGACATGTCCAACAGGCTCTACGGGCAGTTCCTGCCCTGAATCAGCTGTTTATTGTTTACAGAATTGGAATTGGCGGATGTGACCTCAGCTCAATTCAAAGATCTATAGGAAAAAAGAGATTTAAAAATGTTGTGAAAAACTGAAAAAAAGCAATTCATTCACCCTACAAATAGGGTGGTCTTCTTGCCAGCTCTGTTATAAATCATTCTTTTCGATTTTTTTTAAGAGATTTCTCTTCTTTAATTTCAAAGATTGATCATTTAAGTTTTTTTAGAAACTCTGGGCATCTGATTTTTAACCATTCAGCAGTTTTCCCTGTTATAACAATGGGTGCATTTCTCAGATCTGAGATACTCTTTGACCCTGTCAAAAACATAACTATCTGGAGCTGTTTCATTAAGCTTGTTAATGTATGGGACAACATTTTTAGATTCCCTTCATAGCTGTGAGCGAGTAAGGGGTGAGCAATTCCAGCACATGTGGCCCCTAATGCAATTGCCTTTGCTATGTCCAATCCTGATCTAACTCCACCAGTTGAAATCACAGGAATATTCGTTGCAGTAGCTACTTCGACTGTACTAACTGCCGTGGGGATTCCCCAGTCCCAAAAAATATTGGCGTTTTCTTGTTCAGCATTTGCTCTATATGATTCAACTGCTACCCAACTGGTTCCCCCCGCACCTCCAGCATCTATTGCGTGAACTCCTACTTTTTCCAAGGCAATTGCATCCTCCTTAGCAATACCGGATCCCGTCTCTTTTGCAATCACGGGGATATCCAAGTTATTTACTAATTCATGAATAGCAGCTAAAACTCTCCGATATTTTGCTTCTCCTTCTGGCTGTAGTGCCTCTTGTGTTGCATTTAAATGGACTGCTAAGGCATCTGCCTGTATCATCTCTGCAGCAATTTTTGCTTCTTTCAAGCCAATAGTTCCCTCAGATAGTTGAGGAGCTCCGATATTTCCAATAATTAATGCACTTGGAGCATATTCTCTGACTATACTATAGGTATCAGATAAACTCGGGTTTTCAATTGCTGCTCTTTGGCTTCCTACATTCAGGCCAATATTTAACTCTTGAGCAACGATTGCAAGGTTTTTATTTATCTTTTTTGCAATAGGTGTACCACCTGTCATGCCAGCAATGATTATTGGGGCTGAGAGTTTATGTCCTAAAAAGTCAGTTGTATAGTCAATTTCTGCGAGATCAATTTCTGGAACAGCTTTGTGAACAAATTCAATATCTTCCCAGCCAGCGGTTTTAGTGCGTGCCTGAATATCTTTATCTAAACAGATCTGAATGTGTTCTAACTTCCTCTTTTTGGTTATTTCATGTCCGTTTCTCTTTTTCAATTACTTTTCACCAAAAGTTCATTTGTCTTTTTTCCATTTCTTCACTGAGTTTTTTCCCAAACACTTTTCTTAATTCTTCTACGATAACAACCGTTCCAGCAATGCCTGTGACTACCAGCCAATCTATTGGATTAAGAACTGTTGTCTTGAAGAAGAAATTGATAGGAGCAACGTAGATTACAACAAACTGTAAACCTATTGAAGCGATCACTGCAGCCAATAAATACCAGTTAAATGTTTTTACCTTAAATAAAGATTTTCTAACATCACGACAATTGAAGACATTGAACATCTGGAACATTACTAAGGTGGTAAAGGCCATAGTCCGAGCTCTGTATACTAGGCTAGTATCCGTTGTGACCGATCTCAGGTATAATATACTTTCCGCTACCCGCAATTCATATACAAAAATGAACAAAGTTCCTATAGCCATAGTAATGGCTACAGTGAGCATACTGAGTAATTCATTATTCGTGATTACAGGTTCATTGGGATCGCGTGGATGTTGTTTTATTATTTCTGGATCAGACGGTTCTAACCCCAATGCCATGGCAGGGAGGCCATCCGTAACCAAATTTATCCACAAGATCTGAATTGCAATTATTGGAAGTGGTAATCCCAGTAAAATACCTATAAATACAACCAATATTTCACCAATATTACTAGAGATCAAATATCGGACAAATTTTTTCATGTTCGAGTAGATCGACCTACCTTCTTCAATTGCATTGACGATCGTCGCAAAGTTATCGTCTACAATCACCATGTCTGATGATTCTTTGGCAACGTCTGTTCCGGTAATGCCCATTGCAACGCCAATATCTGCATTTTTGAGGGCTGGCGCATCATTTACTCCATCACCCGTCATCGCGACAATGTGTCCTTTTTTCTGTAGTGCCTGTAGTATTCGTGCTTTGTGTTCTGGAGATGTGCGAGCGAAAACTACTGCATCTTCAAGTACTTTTTGAAGCTTGTAATCGCTCATCTTGTCTACTTCACGTCCTGTGTAGCTGATTTCTTTACCAGTAGCATCTTCCAGTAAACCTAATTCTTTGGCTACAGCTATTGCAGTGTTCATGTGATCTCCAGTGATCATCATTATCCTAATTCCAGACATCTTGCACAGTGCAATGGCTTTTTTCGCTTCTTCTCTAGGGGGATCAATCATTCCTGCAAGTCCCACAAAAACCAGATCTTTTTCAACAGTTTGTTCCTCAAAGTCTTCCATGGTAGGAGGTAATTCTCTAAAAGCCATTGCTAGAACTCGAAGGGCATCATTGGTCATTTGTTCATTGGCTTTCAAAATTTCTTCTTTATCTTTTTCAGTTATTTCCTGTATTTGATTGTATTTATATATATAGGAGCAAAGATCGAGGATTACATCAGGAGCACCTTTTACATTTGTTTCTCTTGCACCGTTCATCTGATTTATGGTAGACATTCGCTTTCTTTCAGATTCAAATGAAATTTCGCTTATCCGATGGTATTGATCTGCGATTTTTTCTTTCCAAATGCCTGTTTTGGCTGCAAAAACAACCAAAGCTCCCTCTGTGGGATCTCCCACAATATTCCATTTTGTATCTTCATCAGATTTTGATGAGGTGGATGAATTTCCCGATGAGACCAGATAGGCATCATTACATAAGGCTGCTATTTTTGCTAAACGAATGATGTGATCATCATTTTGATAATCAATTGGAACATTGTTTTGGTAAATTTTGCCAGTTGGTTCGTAGCCAACTCCAGAAACATCATATATTTGACCATTGGTGAAAATTTTTTGCACAGTCATCTCATTTTTTGTTAAAGTACCTGTTTTATCAGAACAGATTACCGTAGCACTGCCCAATGCCTCAACTGCCGGGAGTTTTCGAATGATAACATTTCGTTTGGCCATTCTTATGACTCCTAAAGCGAGCGATATCGTTACAACTGCAGGTAAACCCTCTGGAACTGCTGCGACTGCTAAGCTTACTGCAACAATGAACATATCCAAAATTACTTTTTCTGTTTTTTCTGCTGAAAAAAATATTCCACTAACAAATACAATAGTACAAATAATGATAACTGCTATACCTATCCATTTTCCTAGACCGCGGAGTTTTGATTGAAGAGGCGTCTCTTTCTCTTCGGCAGTTTGAATCATTTCAGCGATCTTTCCTATTTCTGTATTGGAACCTGTCGCAATTACAACGGCTTTGCCTCGGCCGTTAGTTACAATGGTACCCATGAATGCTTGATTCTTTTTTTCAGTGGTAGGTAATTTTTCATTGGCTAAGGCATCAGTGGTTTTTTTAACTGGAACACTTTCCCCTGTCAAAGCACTTTCATTTATTTTCAGACCAACAACTTCAATAAGACGCACATCGGCTGGTATAAAAGAGCCGGTTTCAAGGAGTACAATGTCACCTGGAACTAGTTCTTGAGAGTTGATCTCTTGGATATGCCCCCCTCTCACAACCGTTGCCTTAGGTGCTGCAAGTTGCCTGAGGGATTCCAGTGATTTTTCTGATTTATTCTCTTGTACCACTCCTAAAATTGAGTTGAGAACAACAATCGAAGCAATTGTTATTGCATCGATTAACTCTCCAAAAAGCACGCTAATGGCGATGGCAGCTAAAAGTAGATAAATTAAATAATCTTGAAATTGCTCAATGAACATGTGAAAGATCGTTTTTCTTTTTCTTTCTACAAGCTCGTTGGGACCGAATATCTTTTGTCTTCTTTGGACTTCAAGCTCACTTAAGCCTTTTTCGCTTGTCTTTAGGCTTTTCATTACATCTTCAGATGATAAAGCATGAGGAAGAAGATTATTTTTTGTCACCTGAGAGGAAAAAGTGGTATTTTGTGACAAAGAGGAGCCACCTTGAATTTGAAATTCTGTGCAAATAGATAATTATAACTAACTTTCCTTAACGAAGACGAACGTTTAAATTACAACAGCAATGTTCTTTAAATGCTTTTTTATTGCAATGTTTCCTCTTCTCTCAAATCATGCATTTTCAGAGGATTTTGTTTGGATTCTCACTATATCTGACGATATTATTAATTATGTAATTGAATGTTCTTCCATAGATCTTAATAAGATCATTGCATAAATTACTTTTTACTTGATTAATAACTATCCATTTATGCTTAACGTATAGTTTTATTCAATAATATCCAAAGTTTAATCGAAATCTAAAGGTTTATGTCCACGGAATTCTTTTGTAGGAGCTGAAGTTAAATATATCCTTCTAAGACTAAATGTGATTTTTGTCTCACAAAAATAACTGGTATCTCTTTCTTTCTAAGTTTTCTTCTCAATTCCTTATCATTGGTTGCAACAATTGCATTTAACTGTTTTGCGGCCCTAATTATTGCATCATCGATTTTTTCATTCTCATTCAGTTCAAATTTTGTTTCTTTTAAGCTTCTGGCGAATTTTAATGCCAGCTCTATCTTATTTTTCAATTTTTCTTTTCCATCAGCAAATAATTTTTCTAGTTCTTCAAAAATAAAGGATGGAACAATGAGTTCGTAATTTTTGTTTTCGATTATCCGATTTACTTCTGAATAAATATCAATTTTAGGGATTTCAAAGAGAGTTATAAGAAAATTAGCATCAAGAATTATTTTAACTTTCATTTCTAATCATGTTTTTAAGATTCGAGAATTCCATATCCAATTAATCTCCAGCGACCTGCAATTCTTCGGCTGATTGATATCCTAGAGCCTACTTCAGCACAGACAGTCCTCTTCAAGTCAACTTCAGCAGAATTCTTTTTTATTGAACTTACAGGCCCTACTGTAGCTGTCGTTCCGGCGTTTAACAAAAGTGGTTCACCTGTTTTTATTGCCGTTACCTCCATACGGTCAACATGACCAACAACTCGTTCAAGAAGATGAATTTCCAGAGATATAGAGTTCCAAACGGGTGGTAATGTATCGGGTTTACCAGCCACCAAGCCTACAAGTCCATCGGCTTTTGTCAGCGAAGGATCAAGTTTTGTTTCAATTCCGATCAGACCTCCCGGAATTGCTTCTTTCAGTTTGCTTCCTCCCGCATTAAGAGATACAACCTCTGAGATTAATGTTTGTAATTCGTTAATATTTTCTTTTTTAAGCAGAATTCCGGGCTTTAGCTCGATTTCATCACCTATATTTATCTTTCCTTGTGTTATTGAGCCGCCAATAACCCCTCCTACTAATTTCTTCGGTTTTTGCCCAGGTTTATTAACATCGAAAGATCTTGCAATGGACATTCTGTATGGCTTTGAAAGATCTCTTTCAGGAACAGGAATGTATTCTTCTATAGCTTGGATTAGTACATCAATATTAGATCCATGTTGGGCAGAGATTGGGATTATTGGTGAGTTTTCTGCGATTGTGTCTACAACAAATTCGTTAATTTGATTATAATTATCGATGGCTTTTGCCTTAGAAACTAACTCAATTTTATTTTGCACAATTATAATTTTATTCACACCAATGACTTCTAAAGCTGCAAGATGTTCTCGTGTTTGAGGCTGTGGACATTTTTCATTGGCAGCAATTACGAGGATTGCTCCATCCATGAGTGCTGCACCAGAAAGCATAGTAGCCATTAAAGTCTCATGTCCTGGGGAATCAACAAAGGATATTCTGTGGATAAAAGTTGTTTCATCATTATGATTTGGACACATTTTTTGGGTAGTATAAGCTTCAGGCGGTTCGCCAAGAGGACATTTTCGAATTTCGCAATCGGCGTATCCTAGTTTGATTGAAATACCCCGCCTAAGTTCCTCTGAATGTCTATCGGTCCACACTCCAGATAGTGCTTGAACGAGTGTAGTTTTTCCGTGATCAACGTGGCCGACAAGTCCAATGTTTAGATTACTTTGTTCAACAATTGCTAAAATCTACACCTCCCAAGTACTTCGGGGGCCTTAAACTTTACCTATCAATTCTTCAAGAGGTTTTTCTCCTTTTTTAATAGTTTTTAAGTTAATTTGGGCAATATCTTCGCTTATCATATTACCTCTTACAGACTTTCTTTTTCTTTGCCCCGGTCTTGTTGGATGAAATCCTATAGGACCCTTGAGTAAAATTCTCTTTCTTGCTCCTCCATGAAAGGATCTATGCATAGGAAATCCAGCTTTATCACTTCCACCACGGATGGAGAACTCATAGCCTGGGAATCCTATTAGGTCACCTTCCAATGTTTCGCCGATCCTTTTTCCGATTAAACGATTGGCTTTTGCGCCTGTAAGATCTATCTGAAATGAGTTAGCAGTTTCGGGATCTGAAATCACAAGTTTGAACGACATTTGTGTAGACCTTCTATTATTTATTCCGAAAGTTTATTGATAATACGGTTAAGGATTTTTTATCAGAGAAGAAAGGATTTTGATTTCTCCATCAATAAGCAAAGCAATTGAGTTTATTGATAAATTTTTTCCTAGATTTTTGAGAATTGTAAGTTAAGAGTGAAGTACAAAATTATAATTTATCAATATTGAGCGAGAAGACCCCCGACTGGTCGGTTTTCTGAATCTTATTGTCTTTATATCATATTTAAACTGCGATATTTTTTTCCTCTGATGAAGTGTGGCTCTGTGACTGGAAATATGTTAACATCGCCTATATGCCCTAGTTGAACTAATTACGGGTAGTTCTTCGCTTCGCAAAACATAAAGGGAGTGTAGAAGATTATCACATATAGATGAGTAGTTCATTTACCAAATGTTTTTGAGAAACTTGACAATAGGAACCTGTTTAATGAATTTAAAGCCCCCAGTAGGGGGCTGTCTTTCTTTTTATCTTTGTTAGTTCTTCGATAATTTCTTTCTCTTCGGTAGTTAATTCCATTTCCCTCAGTTTCAATAAATTTCTTTCTGCTATATCTACAAAAAGTATATCCTCCTCGTGAATATGTCTGTCAACAATAGGACCGCGAATTGAAATTGCTACTTGTTCCCCTTTACCAGCTTTTTGAATATTTTCTCCTTCCGATTGTATTTGTAATATTTCTCCAATTCTTTTTCCGTCCTCGTTTATGAGACGGATTTTGGGTGTAATACTCCCTGCCAAAACTTCAACTCCGACAATAGCTGGTTTACTTTTTCTGAATATATATCCTGGGATTATTTGTATTTTGCCTGGCAGAATTACGCCTCTCAACTCTTCTTCTTTCAATTCTTCTTCCTTTTCTTTGAACCACGCTTTGTATTCATCAACAAGTTGATAAATTATCTGTTCCTCAAAGATTTTTACCTCTGACATCCTTGCTTCCTCTTTTGCATCTGGTAAAATTGAAACATTAAAAGCAAGTATAACTGCACAGAGGGGTTCACGTTCACCCACTATAGAGGCTTCTATAACTTCTCTCTTTGATACATCACCCACATCAGCCAATCTAATGGGAATATTTGCTCCTTTTAATTCACCGACTATCGCCTCTAATGAGCCTAGGGTATCGGATTTTAAGATCACACCAGATTTATCGGTCACAATTCTTATTTTTTCGATTTCTTCCATAACTTCTATTTTCACATCATCAATTTTACTCTCTTCAACAACTATAATGGGCGCCCCAGCAAGGACTTCTTCCATACCTGCAGCTGAGATTTTTATTCCCGCTGCAGCTGAAACCTCTTTAACAGAAGAGAACTTTTCCCTTGGATCACGAATTTCATCAAGCGGCTTTGGAAGTAGTAAGGCACGGATCTTTGTTTCTATTGGTTTTTCAATGCCACCAACGACAATGAGGTCTCCCTTTTTAACAATACCGTCATAAATTATGGCATCGATTGTAGTACCCAAACCTGGTTCTTCCTTAACTTCAAGGGCTACTCCTTTCCCTGGTCCTTCTGTAATTTGCAATTTTTGCAGCATATATTGTTGTGTTAGTCCAATTAGAACCATTAAAAGTTCTGGAATCCCCTCTCCTGATTTTGCACTAGTAGGAATAATTGCAATACTTTTAGTAAAGTCGCGGATTGCTTCAAATCGGTCAGATGTAAATCCTTCCCGAGATAAATCCCCCATAATTTCATACACTTTGTTATCCAGTTCTTTTTGAACGAATGAATCTTGTGTTTTATAAGATTCCATGAAAGATAAGGATTCTTTGATTGATTTCCATCCTGGAATTCTATCAATTTTATTGGCTGCAACTAAGAACGGGCATTTCCTAGCTTTAAGAATGTTAATAGATTCAAAAGTCTGTGGTTGAAACCCGGATAAAATATCTATTACAAGTATCGCAATATCTGCTATTGCTCCCCCTCTGCGTCGTAAATTGAGAAAACTATGATGCCCAGGGGTGTCTATGATCAATAAACCTGGAATAGTAATTTTTAGTTGTAATTTTTCAAGCAATTCTCCACATATTTCTTCAATTACGCTAGTAGGAAAAAAAGAAGCGCCAATGTGTTGAGTGATTCCTCCTGCTTCCCTTAATTGAACTGCAGTACCTCTAATCTTATCCAATAATGATGTTTTACCATGATCAATGTGACCTAATACCGTGCAGATTGGTTGTCTAATTGGCATTGTTGAGTTCACCTCTAAGCTCTCCAAATATTGAAAAAAATGAAATTATTCCATCTTAATTAGAGAAAAAAATTCTGCTAAAAATGGTTGATCCGTAAAAATTTGAACCGTACCAAAATATTTATTTTAGTTCAAGTTCAAATTTTAGAAAAAATTTTAAAAGATATTCGTAAATCGATCGAAATGAACAGAAAAATTTAAATGGATGCTTCATATAGAGCGTCGGGGAGAGAATTTATCACAAAAATTTTAACACATGAAACTCTATTCTCAAATCTAATCTGAATTTCAAGCGCCGACAGATATTACGGGGGGTGTGAATGCAATTTATTGGATGACTCAACTTAGAGATACTATACGAGTTGATCCCTCCAGATTCGCAGAACCTCTCGAAAAAGTTGTTTTGGAATTTGCACGAGAAAATTACGAAGGAATAATTGACAGAGATCATGGTTTGATAATTTCTGTCTCATCAGTGGACGAAATTGGAATCGGCAAACTTATTCCAGGTGATGGCGCATCTTACCATGAAGTTATTTTCACAGTTTTGGCATATAAGCCTGATGTCAAAGAAATTATTGATGGCGAAGTTGTAGAAACTACAGATTTCGGCATTTTCGTCAGACTCGGTTGCATCGATGGCCTAGTGCATCTATCTCAGGTCGCTGATGACTTCTTTTCTTATGATGCTCGCCAATCAGCTCTCATAGGAAAAGAATCAGGTAGACTCATCAAAACACAAGACAAAGTCAGAGCCAGAATAATAGCCGTAAGTTTGAGCAAA
The DNA here is from genome assembly GCA_016292335.1 of Candidatus Sifarchaeum subterraneum. Taxonomy (GTDB): domain Archaea; phylum Asgardarchaeota; class Sifarchaeia; order Sifarchaeales; family Sifarchaeaceae; genus Sifarchaeum; species Sifarchaeum subterraneum. The sequence goes on from JAECRX010000181.1 coordinate 11,622, forward strand.
AGTTCCATTCGAATAGGACTCACAATGCGGCAAGCAGGACTTGGCCTCTTGACATGGATAGATGAATGGACAGAACAATTGGAAGCAAACGAAGAATGAGATAATCAGGCTTATCTTATTGAATCAGTTTAAGACAAAAAATACATCTCCATTTTCTTTTTATATACTGAAAAATATTTTCTTCCAAATTGGAGACTCATATTTGGAAAGGCAGTTTTGAATTCATAAATGTAATATTCACCTTTTATTAAGGTGCATTATTCGAAATCGTTTACCAAAGAATATATAAACTTTTCCGAAACCGTACAGGAGTACGGATCATTTCAGACGCGTATCAGGATGATGTTGAGCATCTTGTCTTTGAAATTAGGACATTGAGGGCGAAAGCTTGTAGTACCTGACATACGCCGACAAGATGGACGTGAAATTTCGCAACTTAGTCTCTTCGCAATCCCGATAGATGATAAACTCCTTTATGAGGAGATTATAGCCAACAATTTTATATACTCGTATTAAGTAAAATTAGAAATCCATTAATGCCGTGTAAACCTTTAAAAGCAAGAAGATTGCTGGAGAAAGGTTTGGCAAAAATAATAACATTTTATTCTGCGTTGATTTAAGGTTAAAAGGTGATATAATGGATATAAAGGAGATAATACATAAAAGAAGGGCGTATCGTTCACTTGAACCCATTGAAATAACAGAAAATCTCATTTACGATCTTGCGGAGTGTGCTCAACTGACCCCTTCATGTTTCAACAATCAACCTTGGAGATTCGTTTTTGTTTATGACCAAGAGGTATTGAAAGAGTTGTACTCTGCCCTATCAAAGGGAAA
>JAECRX010000182.1 GCA_016292335.1 Candidatus Sifarchaeum subterraneum
CATTCATCTATTCAATCCCATTAGTAAAAATCCGGCATGAAATTAAAAATTATCGGAAATTACTTTTCAATAAACAAAAGGCGAAAAATTAGAAGAATTTTAATTTAAATTAAATTTTAAACAATTGATGTAGGTTTCATAGTAGGGAAAGCTTTAGTTACATCCATCTCAACATTAAATATTTCTGTTTGAATTGGTTTTTCAATAAATATAGTAAGACAACTATTTATCATCCGTAATTTCAAATGGGCTGTTGAGATATTTGAGATTTTTTGAGTAATATGCTCTAACCCCGGAAATGTATAAACAATAAGAAGAGTTTCTTCATCTTTCGTTCTTATTGTTTCTTGAGCGATAAATTCTTCAAGATGATCCTCAAAAAATCTTTGTTCACACATACTTATACCAATCAACATTAATGATGACTCATCAATTTGTCGTTTAAAGTCCATTCTTCGTTTTTGCCATTGCTTATAATTTTCTTCTTGCAAATCTATTAGACCACATGAAACAATATCGGTTTTTCGCTCTTCTTTTCGAATTACTCTTTCAGAAATTTTGACAAGATTACCAATTTTCGTTTCTTCAAGGAAGAAAGAACCAATTTTTATCAATTCTCCCACATCAAAACCACCGATGGGGACGATTTGGATTCCTCTTCCTTGAGATAAGAAGTTACAAATAACGGGAACGGAAATAAGGAGATAGCCAAAATCTGGTACGTTTTTATCTATTTCTGCTAACACTATACTTCCTCTAGGGAAACCTCCGTTCAATATTTTGTCTAAATCTTCGCTGCCCGTTGAAAAGTGCGTTTGAGAATCCACGATTGGATCCCATATTCCAAAATCCTTCGTTTTCAATCTGAAAGGTTTGAAAGCGTGAAACCTTCCATCCTTTAAAGTGAACAAATATTTAGGTTGATTGATTCTTACTCCTCTCAATTTAATAAGTTCAATTTCTCTTAAGGTTCTATTTTCTAATTCCTTTTTTGATAATACAATTATACCATCAACAAGGTAATCTAAGGTTGTTTGTTCGATTTTCTCAGTAACAATGATAACTCCGGCATCTCTATTTAAGTCCACAATTCCAATAAGTGCTTCTTCAGCTTTCAATCTACTTGTTTCATCTAATTTTTTAGCAACACCATCCCAGCTGTCAACAACAATGAGTGGCTTTTCTATTTCTTTTACTTTAAAGTGAAGTTTCTCAAGGAAATCTGGTGCGTCAGCCAATCTGAGGTCAAACATACCAATTGGCCCTTTATGAACTTTAGATGTATCTAATATGGATTTTTGGTCAATAACGCCCTCTATCCAAGGATATTGAGTGAATAATTTTTCGGGCTCAACTCTTGTCGAGAGATAAAAACACGTTCTTTCTTTACTAAGTTTATTTAAGATTTCTAAAGAAAAAATTGTTTTTCCTGCACCTGGATGTCCTTTTACAAGAAGTGTTTTTCCTCCCTCGTGTTTTAGAAAATTGTATATTTCTTTGGGAATTGAATTCATGAGATGAGCCCCCCTGATTAAAAAAAGGGGAATTTATTGAGTTCGGGCTTTTAGAGATTATTACAAAAGTGGAATCCACTGCAAAACTTCTCTTTTGGTTGGATATGCCTTTTGAAATTAAAAAAACCTTTCACGTTGTTTAGTGAACTCACTTAAGTACATACGCTATTTGTGTGTTTTCATCATACCTTAGGAGTTTATTGTTGTCCATAGCTTTTACTGTGCGTATAAGCATAACTGGGGGAATTGAGACTATATTTTTTAAATCGTCAATACTCATTGGTTTCTCAAAAATGGCTGCTAAAATTTCGATCTCTGGGGTTTCTGCTGAGGAAGATGTAATGACGTAATCTAAAAATGGATTATTTTCCCTTAAGTCCTTAATATTTTGTTCTGTCTCTGAAATTTCTAGGTTTATGCCATCTAAGACATTGTCCTTTTCGCTTTTTATCTGCTTTATTTGATCTTTCATCGTTGCAAGTGTGGTTTCCTGATTTTTCAAGTTTGTTTCAATAGTATTATTTTCATCTTTTAATGCTTCAAGCTTTTCTTTTAGTTCGCGTAATTCAGACAATTCTTCTTTCCATACGACAAGGACATCTTCTTTGTTTTTGATGCTGTCCTGCTTTTTGATGTTTAACTCATCGCGTTCTTCTTTTCTCCTTGATATCTCTGCTTCTAATGAGGATATATTAACTTCTTGATCTCGAATAGTATCTTCAATATCCTTATGTATTTCTCCAATTTCTTTCAGGGAAGTATTCAACATTTGGATTTGTTCAGATAGTTCATTAAATGTTTTTTCTGTGTTTTGAGAGAATCTTGTAGTATCAGATTCCAATTTCTCTCCTAATGACCTTGCTTTTTCGATCATTGTCTTTATTCCTCCTTAAAAACTCCCATGTCTTTAAGTGGTATTATTTGTAGAGATTCATCTATTTTTAAAGCTTTAGCATCAACTAGTTCATTAATTAGGGTTTCTACAGTGCTTTCTGTCATCCTTAGTGAGGTAATTAGCGTGGCTTTTGTCATAGGAC
>JAECRX010000183.1 GCA_016292335.1 Candidatus Sifarchaeum subterraneum
GATATTTGGAAAAAACCGAAGTTATGAAAAAGAATTAGCTTTGTATAAATTTCTTTTCTCACAATTAAAAAATAAAAAACACACGTGGAATACTCTAAAAAATAAACCATCAAGCAGCTTCATGAAATATTTCAAGAGAAAAAAATGATGAAGATAAACAAAGCTATAAATAATGAAATGGTGAGCCAATATAATGAACCTCAAAGAGGAGAAAAAAAATATTAAAAAAAAAAAAAAGCATTAGATTCCAATGCGTGAAATGTGGACATTGTTGCACAAACCAGAAAATAATCGTTAATCTGACACATAAAGATTTGTTTCGGTTAGAAAGAGAATTCAATCTTAAAGGAAAAGATCTTTTGCCATTTATTGGCTTTTACCTAGTGGAAGGAGATTATTCCGAAGAAAAAATCGTTTTTCCCCCGATCAAGACTATAAAAGGCAATGCATATTTAGGGTTAAAAAAGACAAACGAAGGATACTGTATTTTTCTTGAACCAAAATCAAAAGCTTGCTTAATTCACGAAAATAGACCACAAATCTGCAGAACTTTCCCATTCACATACAATATGAAAAATGGTTGGTTAAGTTGGGGAATCTCTGAAGCAGCTAAAGATTGTATTGGATTAGGAAAAGGAAAAAAGATTTCCAAAAAACATCTTGAGATGCAAGGAACCCAAACAATTAAGGAGCTAGAAGAATTCAAGATAATAGCCGAATTATGGAATGATTATATAGAGCTGAAAAAATTATCCCCAACCCCCCATGCCTTTCTTGAATTTATGTTTAATCTACAAAACAGTCTTATATCGACAATTGCTTAGTTCAATTGAAATTTTAAGGGCAAGAAAATTAGGCTTAAGAAGGGGGAGCACTCACAACTCATAGAAGTACATCGCAGTTCCACATGTAAAGCAGATTACTTCTCTCCTTTTTCGCCGTTAGAAGACCGCATACATACTCCCCCCATCGAGTAAGTAACTTCTCTGTCGGTTCATCAAAGCATTTAAATACCAAGCCCACATACTAATTGATCAAGTCACCTTTCAACTCTCCTTTCATTATCTTGTATTGTTAAATGGATAAGGAGAGTCTATAGCCCCTTTTAAAACTGTTATTTTTCATGTAAAATATATGCAGAAATTTCTAATCTACTTTAGATAAAATGGGATCATAATGACTGTGGCCGAAGAAGACACGGAAATCCTAAGCCTCGAAGAGGAAGAAGAAAAAATAAAAAAAATAAAAAAAACTTCACAAGAAAGCACGAAACACTCTAAAGGCTTTCAAATAAGATTACCCCACAAAATAAGAAATATATTACCCCCATTGAGCTTTATTGGTATCATTTTTACCCTTTCAATAGTTTTAGCAAACTTTGTCGTCCCTTCTACTTTTTTTGTTACATTCTGGAGTATTATAGTTGGAATCTTTATTTTTATTCTTTCATGTATTGCCTTAGTCTTGTCTGAAGAATAAATTATAAAATAACCTTTTCAATTAAAAGGAAGATAGAGGAATTCTCATATCAAAAATTATTTTAGTATATCAATTATCTCTAAGGGAAACATTACCTTATTTGCTTTGAAAAGTTAGCATTGAAAAAGGTAATTTATTCAATTTTTTGGATCGAAATATTTGTTCCGAGAGTGACTTTGCTGAATAGTTCTAAACCTTTAGTAATACGTCCAACTATGTTTACTGGAGAATATGGCTCAATTTTTTCGAAGAAAATACAAAGTGCACTACCCATAGGCCAAAAAGCAATATCTCCCTTTTCAACCTCTTTTGTAGATTTCTCTTGTCCCATTTTTATTGGTAAATCGATATAAACCTCAGCATTTTTGTAAATCTTGGCAATTTCGTTTACTGGAAGGCATTCAATTATTTTTTCCACTGTGCGAGGGGCGTTTATTCTGATTAGTTCTCCTTCGGCTTCACCAATGCCATGTAGGATAAATTTAATTTTGTATCTAGCGATTCCAGAAATGATAATCACCGTTACATTTTATTAGCTTCATTTTTGATTTTTAATTAATTTAGCACTCTTATGGACTGAGAAGTGAGTGATGACATTCGGGAGAACACAGAATATTATAAAGTTTTTCTTTGTTATTAATCAAATTTTCAGCTTTTTTAACCCAAGTCTTCATTTTAACGAAACGTTGTGTTATATCACAAAGTGTGAGTAAAAACGATTAATTTACGCTTGTTTTATGACTTTGAGGATAAATAGAGAATTTGGAAAATAAAAAAATGATGGATGAAATAATTTTAGAATCCGTATGGAATTGGTCGATACCAGTGTTCCTTCTGCCCGCGACAGCTGACAGCTCCGTCAAAGAAGAAACAAAACGCCACGAAAGGGCTGGTCTTCAACGTGTGTAGCCTCAGAAATTATTTCGATTTCGAAAAGCGATAGCGCGTAGGAAGAGGATAGGCTTCCTTCTGTCTTCAAGCGTTTTAAGAGCTACAAAGGGGTATTTTTGGACTAAAGGAGCCAAAGATTCAATTACTTCTTCTGAAACAAAATTTAGGACTAAAGAGTGTATTAAAAAAGAGATTGTATTTATCAGCTATCATTTCCGTTATTGAGGACTTCAAAATTTTTGAAGGAAAAGAAAGGTTAAGTCTTTTCCTCTTCTTCTTCAGATCGACCTTCTTTTTCAGACTTATTCTTGCCCATTGGAAACTTCTTGAAACCATAAGCTCCGAACGCCGGAATCCCTGCTTCGGGCAAATGTGCGGGTATCAGCATTATTACGCCCCCCTCGGTTGAGAGACCAAGTTCATAAAGTATGTTCATCCATCGAAGTTGAAAGGCCAAATCATTTCCCGTATATAGATCTGCTGCTTGGATCATCTTTTGTGCTGCCTCATACTCAGCGGTGGCTAAAGTCACTCTTGCCCTTCGTTCTCTTTCAGCTTCTGCTTGTCTTGCAATGGCTGATTGTAAAGATGCGGGGATGGTAACGTCTTTCACTTCTACAGCCGTTACTTTCACTCCCCAGTGTTCAGTCTTTTCGTCAATAATCTCTTGTAATTGCGAATTTAATTGTTCTCGTTCAGCAAGAAGCTCGTCAAGCTCGATTCTTCCGACCACTTCTCGTAATGTCGTTTGAGCTGCCCATGTTGTAGCTTCCAGATAATTTTCTACATTGAGAATGCATAGTTCTGGATCGATTGCCTTTGAATACATGACAGCATCAACTGTGACGCCTACATTGTCCCGAGTAAGAGTTTGTTCACTCCGGAAGGGTATCGTCTGAATCCGTGTAGAGATAATCTGGGGAACGCGGTCTAAGAAAGGAATGATAAAGATTATTCCAGGTCCTTTTATGCCTACAAATCGTCCCAACCTTAATACAGGAGCACGTTCCCATTCCTTCAGTATTCGGAGTCCGCTTATTATGATGACTAAAATTAAAACGAAGATTATCACTCCGATTATGATGAAGAGCGAAGAGAATATATCGAAAATTCCTTGCATTCTTTTTCACCCAATTTATTCTTTCTTTTTTGAGTTTTTAAGTAATAAGGTATTCATTAATTTGGATAGTTAAACGAGCTTGACCAAAACGTAAGTTGATATGCATGCGATATTAGTAAGATTATATTATCTTTAGAAGGGGCATTTGTAGATGGCATTTAAGAATTACCTTAAAGAATACAATGAATATATACAGGAGGTAGGAGAAGAAACTTACGAAAAATATCCAAAAATACGCTTTTTCTTCAGAAAAAGACCAAAGAGCATATCCTTTAAAAGTTCCATCTTGATATTGTGACCATTTTATCTCAGATATGAGTCCATCACAAAATTCACACCAATACCCAA
>JAECRX010000184.1 GCA_016292335.1 Candidatus Sifarchaeum subterraneum
CATACCGTTCATAGTACGTTCTTGTGCATGAGACGAGCCGTCAATGATAGTCCAACGCTTAAGACGGTCTTCGGATGACTCGCAGGGGACGAGAAAGGTTATAAACATAGTTACGAAAAATTTCAAACAATTTTAACCAAGCATTTAATAGAATATACTTCGAGCATTTTTGGAGAGCACTGCTTTCATGAGTATATTAAATTCGAATAAGAAGCCAATGGTTTCTATCATTCTATCCGTCAGAAATGAGGAAAATACTATAGGAAAATGTTTGGACAGCTTAGTCAATCAAACCTACAGAAATACGGAAATTATTGTTATCGATGACGAATCAACTGATAATACTCCGCAGATAGTAAAAACATATCCAGTTGAATATCATAGAATTGAACATGTTGAGGGGATTGCAGCAGCGAGACCAAGAAAAATTGGTTTCCAAAAATCTAAGGGTGAAATAGTTTTTTTTCCAGAAGCAGATGGCTACTATGCACCTGACTTTTTAGAAGCATGCTTAAAACATTTTGAAAACCCCAAAATTGCTGGCGTTTTTGGAAATATGAAAGTATGGAAAATTCATGACGGTTTAGTAGCACGAATTAGAGAGCTGAATTATCGAAGTTATGAAAGAAACCCATCTAAAATTCGGAAAATAGCAAAGAAAGGAATGATTGCAGCATGGATTGTGAGAAGAGAAATACTTGCCCAAGTGGGTATTAATGATACAGTTTATGGAGAAGATACGGAATGGACAAGAAAAATTATTCAATTGGGTTTCAGCATAGAATATGAGCCTTCTGCTGTATATTGGCATAATCTTCCTGATACCTTTATCGGAAGTCTAAAACATCAATTTAATATGGGTAAACTTTTTTACACGAAACTTCGTAGATATCCTAAAATCTATATATCTAAAATAGCATATCTCCTATTTCTCCCACTTTTAGTCCTCATATGCTATTCTTTTTATTCGGAATTTACGTTCTCCTATTTATTCGTGCTAATATACATAATTCTGCCCTTTTCTTATAAAATGGCACAACTTTATTCCGCTAAATCAGACTTAAAGGACATTGGAGCAATTCTAGTTTATCCCATATACAGTCTAATTGTCAACTATGTGTTTCTCTCAGGCTTAATAGCGGGGTTATTTATTCGGAAATTTTAAGAATGAAAAAGGCGTAGATCATAATTAAACTTACCTTTTAGTTGTTACAGTTTCTGTTAAGGATCCCAACTCAATTTTTATTAATTAATATTCAGCTAAAATTTTAACAGATCTATTTCAATCTATCTTTCTCTATTTGAAACGACCACTTCAGCTAATTGAGAGTTACGTTGAATTCAACATTCATAGGACTCATCATCAGAATAAATATTCAGAATGCCCTTTTTCTTCACTTACGTAACTTTTCTCTAACTGAAGCTATAATTAGGGGGAACAAAATCGTTACATCTCCTACTACAGTGACGAATTCTCCTCCTTTTGCTGCTTTTTTCCACGATATTGCCTCTTCAAGTGGAGCGCCACTCATGCTTCCTCCTTCAGGTCGATCCAATGTAATTTGTACTGCACTGTCTATACCATCTCTTAGAATGTTTGCCCCTAATCCAAAGTGTTTTGGAAGTCCGCCACCAAGGATAATTGCACCAACTCTTTTAGCTTCGTATACTATATTAGCTAGTTCATTTAGGTCAATTAAGTGATCTATCTTCAAAGGTTTTAATTGAAAATAACTCCACAGATTGAGGCCTAACATGCTATCCATGATACCTGGAGAAAAAACTAAAATATCTTTTTCGTAGATTTGTCGAATGATTGAAAAGGGATCCTCTAAGGTTTTTCCTATTTCTAGCAATAATTCTTTAATTGACAAACCTTTTTTTCTTTTCTCAGAGGGAATTTTATCTAAAATTTCCCAGACTTTTTTTTCCAAAACTTCAAAAGAAGAAGTATTGATTAATATGTCTCCAATTCTTCCAATGCCTCTATCAGATAGTTCTGTGTCTTCTATTTTACAGAAACTGCCTTGAAAATGACTCTCTCCATATGCCTCCATTAAGTCATGAACGATGTTTCCACCAGATAAAATAATGACGTCAATAAATTCGTCAGCTATGAGGTCAGAAAAAACCTTTCTCAAACCACCTGGAACTAAAGGGCCTGCGACTGATAGAAAGACTCGATAATCAGGATCTTGAAACATAGTAGAAATAGTCTTAACCGCTCTATATAATTTTCCAGCTCCAAGCACACCTGATTTTCCCATTTGGTCTGTTAATTCACCTACAGTCATACCTGGCTTTATTTTCATTTGTTGTACTTTTTCCTTCAAAATAAAACCACTTCTGAAAGGGAAAACAGCTTTTTAGATCTTTCACTTTACCCTTGTAACTTTTTTTCTACCAACAACAATCCAATATTCGACTTCTTTTCCTTCTTCTAATTTTGTAGCAATTTCTTCTTCTTTGGGTATATCAATCTCAAAGGTTTCGTAACTCTCCATGTCCATCAACATTACTGAAGACGGGGAAACAGAAAGGACCTGAGCATCTCTCTTATCAATAATTGGCATTTCAATTCTTTGACTGACTGGACTAACAATACTTCTCTTCACATTATCAAATAAACCTACAGCAACAATTCTGGCTTTTGCCGAGCCATGCTTTCCTGGTTTAGATTTCTCTAGGCTGATAATACAATGTGGTATCATCAACATTCTAGACTGATTATCTTGCATGGTTCGTCATCAATTATAATAAATCTGCCTACTTTCAGAGAACCAATTTCAACTGGCTTTTTCATGGTAATTCACCCATATAAAAAAATCATCTTATTTGATAAAAATCTGTAGTTTTGCAAAAAAGTGGAGCGACTGACCGGAGAAAAGAGGAAAAAAGGATATAAATATTTCGAGGAGAGATCCAAGATGAACGAAAGAAAGAGCTGGTTAGCCCTCTTTCATCCTCCAGTCCATTGAAAAGGGATCTCTGGTTCAAGTGTAGTGACCGATGCAGCTGAAAGGAAAGAGCACTGCGCTATTCTCCTATGAAGGATGTAAAAGCCAACTCCATTCTCAATACAAAGGGAATAGAATATTCGCAACATTTCAAGCGGGAGAATGAAATGAAAAGGGGAATATGGAAAAAAAATCTGAGGAAAGAAAAGAAATGAAAAAATAAAGGTGAAATCGATGTGGATAGATAAATCAGGGCAGGAAAAGGCACGGAATTTAAACATAGGCGGTGCTCCCATAAATTTAAAAAGAAAAATTCCCCATATACCTCTCTGAGGCGTCTGAACTTCGTGAAATAGTTCATTAGAAAATTTCTGTCTTTCATAATTGAAGTATAGGCATCTACCCATTCATAACATCTGGAAACATGCAGTGAACTTTTCTACTCATTTTGTCCTTTTGATTTAATGGTCAAGTTCGTTCGAAACAAAAGATATATGTGGCATATGAGACTTGGACATCACAAAATTGGTGGACAAATAAACCTTATAAAAAGACTCTACAAAAGAAACGGAGGGACAAAAACTGAAAGGAGTTATCCCCGCCGCTGGAAAAGGAACCAGATTATTGCCATTAACAAGAGCCATTCCGAAAGAAATGATACCTGTAGCTGGGAAACCTTTGATTGAACACGCAATTGAAACATTAAAAGCTGGCAATATTACCGAAATCGTCATTATCACAGGATGGAAAAAAGGTGCATTAATTGATTACTGTGGTAGAGGTGATCTTTTCGGCGCTAAAATAACATATATCACCCAAGAAGACCCTCTTGGTTTAGGACATGCAATTAGTTTGGCAGAAGAATGGGTTGAGGGGAAAACTTTCGCAGTGGTATATGGTGACACTATAATTGAACCAAAGAGTCTAATGCGCAACATGGTTGAACTTCATAAAGAAAAAAAGGCAGCATGTACATTGCTTGTTCATCCTGTTGAAGACCCTCAAAGGTTTGGAATTGTAAAATTCGAGGAAGATAGTAAAATAAAAAAGATGATTGAGAAACCATCTTTAGACGTGGCAGAAAGTTTGAAAGTAAATGAGAAATATTATGGAATTGCTGGTGCTGGGATTTTTGAACCACTTATTTTTGCTTTCATAAAAAAATGTCAAGAAAGTGGAGTTTTTGTTGGTAAAGAAATCGATTTAACCGTTCCCATGCAAATGTTGATTGAATCAGGATTTGATATTTACGCGTATCATGACTATATTGGAGAATATAATGACGTTGGGACATGGAAATCTTACTTAGAAATGGAAAAAAGAATGCTTAATAATAAAACTCTAGAAGAGTTGGTTGATGAACGAGAAATTAAAAGAATCAATTTCTCAGTTAAATAAATCACGGTTTTTTAAAAAAAAGAGCAAAATAAAGAAATCTAAATACCCTATGCGTATTACCCTTTTTTTCTTGGAAATAATCCCTACTTCTGAGGAAGATTTTGAATGGATCTTGTGGATGTACCAAAAAAAGCAGTGAAGGGGACAGTTGTATTATTCGCATCTACCGCTCTTATTCGACTAATTGGATTTATTTCTCAGATATTGCTTATGCGATTGTTGATACCTGAAGATTTTGGAATTATGGCTTTAGCCTGGCTTTTGATAAATGGCATTATTGCATGTTTTTTGGGTTTGAGGACAAGCGTTATACAGAGCCAAGAAGAAGTCGATGTCTTGTTAACTACAATACTTTTTACAGAACCGATATTAGCAACTATCACAACTTTTTCATTCTATTTCTTGTCAAATCATATAGCTACCTTTTTCAATGCTTCGGGACTAGCATCGGTTCTTTCAATGCTTTCATTGGTAATAATTATCAATTCATTGAGTGCGGCTCCAATTATCAAAATGGAAAAGAATTTGGAATTCAAAAGAAGAATTTTTCCAGAAATAATTTATGAAGCTGGCTTTCCAATAATTGCTGTTCCTTTGGCTTTCTTTGGATTCGGTGTTTGGAGCTTGGTTTATGGAGCATTGATTGGGCAATTTATATCTATGATTTTTGCCTGGATCATTGCCTCTTGGAAACCAAGAATTAAATTCAATCTAGATGGAATTAAGAAAATTTTGATCTTAGGGTTTCAGTATTCTTTAAGTAATTTCATTGTTTTCCTGTTGATCAATATCGATGATGGAATAGTTGGAAAAATCCTGGACGAAAAAGCTTTGGGTTTTTATTCAATTGCTTTTTTTCTTTCCAACATCCCTGTGACTTCCATGTCTCATGTGATTGGAAGAGTTGCAATCCCTGCCTATTCAATTTTGCAGAATAATAAAGATGAACTTAAAAAATCATATAGTTTTGTTTTCGAGTTGATAGCCACTGTTACAATTCCAATGTCTATCATTTGTTTGGTAATGACATATGAATTGACATTATTTCTTTTTACGGAAAGATGGCTCCCTATAGTGGGAATCTGGCAGGTCTTATGTTTTTATGGATTAGTTAGATCTTTACTTGCGCCTTGTGGAGATTTGATAAAATCAATTGGGAAAATAAACATCCTTATCAAAGCAAATCTTATTCAAGTCATCGTTTTAATTGGATTTGGTATTATTGCGACTCAAAAATTTGGGCTAATTGGAATTTCCATTGTAAATGCATTTCAAATGGCTTTAGCTACAGTTTATGTCTTTATCTATGTAAAAAGAGCTTTTAATGTCTCATTTCTTCCAATTTTTCTTCCAATTTTCATCTCTTGTGTGCCTATGACGATTTTTTTGTTACTGGGTAAACTGTTTGTCACTGACATATTAACACTATTCGGCGTTATTTTTCTCGTATGCCTGGTATACATCTTGCTTATGCTTATACAGAAACCGGATCTGATCGAAAAATTCCAAAAAATCATTTATTATTCTTTAGGATAACTTATCTGCCACGAAGAGTTTTTTTCGCCCCCTCATACAGCATCTGTCCATATATATGCAAAATTCCCTGTATACTCAATCCTACTGGATTTTTCGTTATAAATCCACAATTCAAAAATGACTTTATAGTTCCTACCACGCTTGTTGATTGTAAGATGAACGTAAAACTCCCAACTCTCTCCATTCCTTAATATTTTCTCATATTCTTTCTCCGTAGGTAGGTCTGCAGCTTTTTTCTCACTATGTTCGGTTCTTATATCTCCAATTTTCACTTTGACAACGTAATATTCTATCCTGTTCTCGTGGTTCTCAACTGTAACACCTAGGGTAAATTGTTCACCTGGTGATACTTGAGTTGGGTAATCAGATGCATATCCAGATGGGCCTACCACACCAAGGGTTGAGAAACTTTCGGGCTTTGGTGCCGAAACGATTGCATAAATGAACATTGAAATCACTACAAGGGTAGAAACACTTACTGCAGCTAGGATAATATTTATGTCATGTCTAGAAAGGGCCATTTATTCTGTCTCCTCCTCTTTATCTTCGGGTAGGCGAATTTTCATTTTTAAGATTTCTGCTTCTCTTTTCTTTACATACCAAGTCCATCCCTTATACATGAAAATAGCAATAATAACCAATAATAGAGTGGCACCAATCGGAATTATGATGGACTCCAACCATTTTCTAAACAGAGCTTGCGATTTAAGATCCTGAGCAACAATCTTTACTTGGTTTGCCTCGCTTTTAGCTAAGGTTGCTTTAATTTTAGCATTTGTATAGTCTCCTTCAGAAAGAAATGCCTTGGCTTCGGTTAGTAAGTCTATAGCATTATTCAATTTCCCGACTAAACTTGAAACATCTGCCCCTGCTTCTTCGGCCTCAACGCAAATATTATATGCATCATAAATGGCAATTTTGGCCTCATTTATCCTCTGTTGGGCCTCTTGAAGGGTTGTTTCTGCATATACGCCTTTAGCATGGGTTAAAGAGATGAGGAGTAATATCGTAAGTAAAATGTATTGAACTGTTTTACCCAACGAACCCTCTCCTCCTTAGGAGAAAAGTTATTTGTTAATTAACGTTAAAGTCATGTCAAACGTAGGGTTGTTTTTGCTCATTTATTAGATAAGGGAACTTTGATTTCGACTTCTTATTATTGTTTATTACCTTTTCGCTCTTTCTAAAGAATGTTGTTGGTATTCGACACGAAAGGGAGGGAGAAGTGTTTAACCCCTTGATTTTCATCTGGAGAAATTTTTAGGAATACTTGATTTTCTTTGTGTTTGAGTTATTGAAAGAAAGAACGAAATTATACCTTTAATCCGAGAAAATTACACTTGTTCCAATTTTTTCTCCTCTAATCGCTTTCAAAATGTTTTCAGGATTCTTACCATTAATTATTTTAGTTATGATCTTGGCTCTTTCAACAATACTGATTGCTACTAGGTCGAATAATTCGTACTCCCCCGCTCGTACACCACTTGTCAACATTAGTTCTTTTAACTTTTCTATGGAAACTTCGTCTAATTTTTTGGCTTTAAGATCTTTTTTAGGCGGAGAGGTATATACTCCATCAACAGAAGTTGCATTAATTAACATTTCAGCTCTAAAATAGTCAGCCATTAAAGCAGCAACTGCATTTGTTGAATGTCCCGGTTCCGTTCCTCCCATCACCACTATTTTTTGAGATTCGAAAGCTTTGGCTACTTCTTTTACGTTTTTTGGTATATCTGGAAATGCTTCCTCTCCCAAAGCCGCCATAAGCAGTCTTGCATTTATCCTAGAAACCTCAATCCCTAGCTCATCATTAAACGTTTCAGATGCATGAAACTTTCTTGAAATGGAAATATACTTCCGAGCGATGACTCCGCCGCCAACGACTACTATCGGTAAATAACCATCTTTATTTTTCAGCTCCACTAAAATCTCTGCAAAACCTTTTATTCTATCTGCATTGATGTTCCCATCATCATCAAACAGAAGAGAACCACCTAATTTTACGACTAATTTCTTCATTTCTTTTCGTCCTTCATGGAGACTTATTTAATTTTTTAGATAGTCGTAATTAATAATTGACTATGTTTTATACTTTCATGGAATGTTTCACTAAATAAAGATAGTATGTCCGCTCCGCTTGATAAAGTCATTTTAAAATTCCTATGAAAATGTTTTTTCATCCTTCTTCTATGACTTCCGAAGTTTCTGTTTGATTACTATGAAATCTATCTTCCGCACATTTTTATATTGTAAACATATATTATGATTCGTTTCTTTACAATATCTAGTCGTTCATGATGTTCTCCTGGAGAACGAAGAAATGAGTATGAAGTCAGAAAAAGGAATCATAGGTGTCATTCTTGCTTCATCTACGTTAACGGTTATGGCTGGATCACTTATTGCTCCAGTAATACAAGCTATGATCGAACCATTAGGAGCACAGCGTAGTTTAATTGGATTAGTCATTACAACCCATGGATTATTTGCCGTTATCTTTAGTCCATTAATGGGATATCTTATCGATCGAATCGGGCGCAAACCCATCTACGTATTTGGATTAATTATATATGGTGTAGGGGGCGGATCTGGATTTTTCATCTCATCGTTTTTACTCATGCTGGTTTCTAGAGCATTTCTTGGAATTGGCGTCGCAGCAATGGTAACCACCATAACAACATTAATTGGTGATTTGTATAAGGCTGGACCAAGCCGCAATAAGGTAATGGGGTGGCGATCGAGTGCAAACAGTTTCGGGGGTATTGCATACCCTCTTCTTGGAGGGCTTCTGGGTAGTCTTTCATGGAATTTTCCTTTTGCTGTTTATTTTGTGGGTATTCCCTTAGGTGTACTCTCGTTATATTTCATCCCCGAAACCCATACGCCCCAAACGCAAGATGAAACAAAACAGCAAGAAACAAAATCGATGAGAACTCTAATTAAAGAGCGACCAGTAATAACCTTCATTTATGGATTAACCCTACTTGCTTCGATTTTTCTTTATGTAATAGTGATTCAAATTCCCCAGTTACTACCAGAACTAGCTCTTAGTGGAACAACCTTTGCCGGAATATTTCTTGCGGTTAATGGTCTTGCAGCAGGTATTATTGGTTTAAACTATGGACGGATCAAAACGCATCTAACATATCCAAAAATCATCATCATCTATTTCATAGTATGGGCTATAGGCTTTACACTGCTTGCCCTTGCCAGCAACCCCTTATTTGTGATCATTGCATTGGTTTTTACTGGAACTGGTCAGGGACTGTTACTTCCAGCTACCTACCTCTGGATAACTGAAATTGCACCTCCTGCAGTTAGAGGAAAAGCAGTTTCATATGCGACAAGTTTTGCCTATTTAGGGCAATTTCTTTCTCCTGTTATATTTGGATCTGTATTTGTTGAACTAGGATTTAGCACATCATTTTTAATCACAGCAATGATTGCATTAATAATATTGTTAATTCTTCTATATCCGATGTTCAAAAAACTTTCCTGACGTATAGTATGATCCAAATAGTCTTTTATTCCATTTACATGAATTTAGGGTATTCTTCGTCAATTAATAAAAAAGAATTTGTTGATATGACTTCGTAGGATATCTATTCTTTATAATGCTAGAGATGATGCAAATGTTTTTGGATTTCAAATTTCTATTCTTTTTTGGGTATTAACTGGAGATACCGGACAATTGAACTTCTATTTCTTTACCTGATTTGATATTGATCTCTTTTATGTTCATCGGGGCTTTAATATCCTCAGCGAGTTCTGATGCTATCTTTGTGTATTCTTCTGGTAATATCAAAGTCACAAGATCAAGTGGCTGGCTCAGTGGCATTCTCTTCTGTGATTTTGTTCGTCTTATCTCTCCCAGAATTTCTATTGCGATTTTTCCTTTTTCAGCTTCGGTTTCATTAACGGTAATTTCATCTGGGTTTACCCAAGTCGCTTCATGGACAGAAATTAGTTCTTGCGTTTCTTTGAAGAGTAAATGATAAATTTCTTCGGTGATATGTGGACATATTGGTGACAACATTCGTATTGAGTCCCAAAGAACCCTGTAAAGAGTATGTATTACTGCCTTCTTTTTCTCAGGATTTTCTCCATATATCGTAGGCTTAATAGCTTCAAGGTAGTTATCACAGAACGAGTGCCAGAAAAACTCTTGCAGTTTCTTTATTCCAATATAATAATCATAGTTGTCAAAAGTCTCTGTAGCAATCTTTTCTAGTTCCTTAAGTTCTTGAAGAATCCAGAAATCGATAGGACCAAAACTTGGTTTTTCTTCAAGGTCTACATCAACGATATTGGAACTTATCAAACGACTTGCAGACCACAATTTTTGCAAGAAACTTCTTCCATACTTTGCTGTGTCCCATATGAAGGGGAAATCTTCGCCTATCTTCATTGAAAGAAGGGTTTGTCTCAATCCATCTGCTGCATATTTTTCTATACCATCCTCTGGCATTACTACGTTTCCTTTAGATTTACTCATCTTTGTTGCATCTGGGCCTAAAACGTGGCCATTTATCAGAACTTCTTCATAAGGTCCTTTAC